>JACQQO010000075.1 GCA_016206955.1 Candidatus Omnitrophota bacterium | reverse complement strand
TTTTAGGGGTGATTGGTCAGCTCGGAGATTTATCGGAAAGTTTGTTGAAGCGCGATGCGGGTATCAAAGATTCCGGTACTATTCCGGGCTTGGGCGGCGTTTTGGATGTGATGGATAGTCTCCTGCCGACAATTCCGGTCACTTATTATTATTTAACCACGATGCAAGGAATATATTGATTTGATGAAAGAAATTTCAATTATTGGATCGACCGGCTCTATCGGAGTCAATACGCTTCGGGTAGTCGAAGCGCATCCCAAAAAACTTCGCGTAGCGGCTCTTGCGGCGCGTCGGAATGCCGAACTTCTTTTTAGACAAGCCAAAAAATTTAGGCCTCATCTCGTTTGTCTTTTTGAAGAGGGTCAAGCCATTTGGCTTGAGAAACGCCTGAGGCCATTTGGAATTCAGGTCACGACGGGCGAGGCCGGCCTTTTGGCTGCGAGCACGGTGACAAGGGCAGAGAAAATTGTATTCGCCATGGCTGGTTCCTTGGGCCTTCGGCCGATTTTAGCTGCCCTCAAGGCAGGAAAGACGGTTGCCGTTGCCAATAAGGAACCGTTGGTGATGGCGGGCGAGCTTCTGATTCGTGAGGCGGAGCAAAGCGGCGGCGAGTTAATTCCAATCGATAGTGAGCATTCAGGCCTTTGGCAGTGCCTTGAAGGGAAAGCAAAAGATACGATCAAGAAACTCATTCTCACTTCATCAGGCGGTCCTTTCTTCGGCCGCAAAGTGGATTTAAGGAAGGTAACCCCGCGTCAGGCACTTCATCATCCACGATGGAAAATGGGCCCGAAAATCACAATTGATTCCGCCACTTTGATGAATAAAGGATTGGAAGTGATTGAAGCAACCAATTTATTTCAGGTCTCGGTGGATCAGATTGAAGTGGTGATTCATCCGGAAGCAGTGGTGCATGCCTTGATTGAATTTGTAGACGGTTCTCAACTGGCACAGCTTGGAATTACCGACATGCGGCTTCCCATTCAATATGCGTTAAGTTACCCTTCGCGTTTTGTGAATAGCATTCCAAGTTTGAACTTGACCGCTGTCCGAGAATTTCATTTTTTTAAGCCCGATTTCAAACGCTTTCCGTGCCTGGGACTCGGTTATGAAGCCAAAAGGTGCGGCGGTACAATGCCAGCCGTTTTGAACGCCGCCAATGAAGTCGCTGTCCAAAAATTCCTGGCGGGTTCCGTCCGTTTTTCGGAAATTCCAAAGATAGTAGAACGAGCGATGACGCTCCATCATCCGATTCAAAATCCAACCTTGAACCAAATTTTGGAAACAGACGCGTGGGCGCGAGAGGAGGCAGAGGTTAATGATTGAATTTTTAATTCACGCGATTCCCACCGTTCTTATTTTAGGCGCTCTCATTTTTGTTCACGAGTTGGGACACTTCCTGGCTTGCCGTTTTGCCGGGGTCGGAGTCGAAAAGTTTTCAATTGGTTTTGGTCCAGAGCTGCTTGCATGGAGAGGAAAGGAAACCCGCTATGCGGTTTCGCTTATCCCCCTTGGGGGGTTTGTCAAACCCAAAGGGGAAACGTATGAGGAAATTAAGGAGCGGGGCTCTTTAGATCCGCGCGATTTTCTGGCTGCCTCCCGATGGAACCGTTTTTTGATTTTAGTGGCAGGCGTCGCCATGAATTTTGTTTTTGCTTATGTGCTTTTTGTTTCGGTCATGATGGTCGGACGGCCTGTTCTTTCTCCCAAAATCGGCGGATTTGTAGAGGGTTATCCTGCTGAGACCAGCGGTCTTCAAATTGGCGATCAAGTGAGCCATTTGAATGGAATCCCAGTAATGAATTGGCAGGATTTGACCTTTCAAATTTTGCGGAGCGACGGCGGGCCGCTTAACTTTTTGGTGACTCGAAACGGTGAATCGCACATCGTCCGCGTGATTCCAGAAATGAAAGAAGGCCATGATATTTTTGGAAAATTAACGCGCGTTCCACGGATCGGAATTAAACCCTCAGATGAATTTACCATCGAGCGTTTCGATTTGCGGGACTCGCTCATTAAAAGCGCCCAGTTTGAATGGCGCCTGACGCTCCTTACCTATGAAGCTCTCTGGCATTTGGTGACCGGCAGGCTTTCTTTGAAAACGATCAGCGGCCCGATCGGTATTATTTCGATGACCGGCAATGCCGCCAAAATGGGAATCGTAGCACTTTTGCAGTTTACTGCGATTTTGAGTGTCTCACTTGCCGTGATCAATTCACTTCCAATACCAGCGCTTGACGGAGGCCATCTTTTTTTTCTTTTGATTGAGGTGGTCCGCAGAAAGCAGCTAAGTGTTACGTTTCAGGAGCGCCTGACGCAAATTGGGTTCTGCTTGTTAATGTCTCTCATGCTGCTTGTAGTTTACAATGATTTGGCAAATATCGGCGCGATTGAAAAAATAAAAACTTTATTGTTCCATTCCGGATGAACTAATTATGCGCTGGACCGAAGCCCTAATTCCTACCCTGCGCGAAGTTTCGAAGGAAGCGGAAGCCACAAGCCATCAACTTCTTCTCAAAGGCGGTTTTATCCGCAAGCTTGCGTCCGGCATTTATAGTTACCTCCCTTTGGGTTTCAGAGTTCTTCAAAATATCTGTGAGGTGATTCGCAGTGAAATGAACCAAGCCGGAGCGCTTGAACTTTTACTTCCCGCACTTCATCCCGCAGAGCTGTGGAAACAAAGCGGACGCTATGAAACGCTTGGAGCCGATAAAATTGCTTTTCGGAATCGATCGGATCAAGAATTTGTGCTCGGGCCTACGCATGAAGAGGTGATTACGGAGCTTGCCGCCGCTTATTTGAACACGTATCAAGCGCTTCCGAAGATTCTTTATCAAATTCAAACCAAATTCCGCGATGAAATCCGCCCCCGCTTTGGGATCGTTCGGACCAAGGAATTCATCATGAAGGATGCCTACAGCTTTGATCCCGATCAGGCAAGTTTAGACCGAAGTTACGAACTTATGTATGAAGCTTATATTAAGATTTTCAAGCGCCTGGGTCTCAAGGTCGATCCTGTTGCGGCAGACCCCGGAATGATGGGCGGCAGCGGCTCTCATGAATTTATGGTCCGCTCCCCGTACGGGGAAGATCGAATCGCAAGTTGCAATAAATGCAAATACATTGCAAGCGGCGATCTTACGGGAAAAGAAGGAGATCTATGCCCCAAATGTGGCGGAAAGCTATTATTTGATACCGCGATGGAGGTGGGCCATGTGTTTAAGCTCGGGACACGCTACACGGAGCCTTTTAAAGCCTCCTTTCGCACCAGCGATGGGAAAGAACGTTTGATTTTGATGGGCTGCTACGGCCTCGGCATCAACCGAATTCTCGCCGCATTAGTCGAACAGCATCACGATGACAAAGGAATGAAATGGCCCGTTCAAGCAGCGCCTTATCAAATTCAGTTGATGGCGGTCAATCACAACGAAAAAGAAACCCGCGATGCGGCTGAGAAGCTCTATTCGGAATTGACGCGAGCCGGGTTTTCCGTCCTTTATGATGACCGCAGTGAAAGGGCAGGCGTTAAATTCAACGATGCCGATTTGGTTGGCAATCCCATTCAAGTCATTGTCAGCAGTCGGAATCTTGCCAAGGACTTATTTGAACTTAAACTCCGCGATTCAGGTAAAAACCTTCAAATTTCGTGCGGGAATGTTCTAGAAAAAATCAGATCTTTGCTCTCTTTACCGGAAGTCGTTTAAACCTCTCGAATTACGGGGACACTTTACTTAATTCAGGTTATCAAAGCTAATTAAGTAAAGTGTCCCCGTAATTCATCGCTTCTTAATTTTGGTTATTCCCGCCGCTTGCTTTTTGCCAAAAGTAGGGTATAGTTTGAATAGATTTATCTATTCAGGATAGAAGGTTAAAATCAATGATGCGCATCAAATTTAGGAAGGCCGGCGTTCAACCCTCAAGGCCAAGAAAGCCGAGGCCTTTCATTTTTCCAGGAAGGATAGTTGAAGGACGCAGAAAATTCTTGGGATGGACCGGCGTCGAATTAGCAAAGCGATCGGGTATTAATCCGCGAACTCTGGATGCGATTGAAAAAGGCAGAATCAAATCGCCTTCGCTTGCAAATTTGGAAGCTCTGGCGGAAGTATTGGAAATTTCGGTGGCAAGCCTTTTTGTTACGGAAGAGCTAGGGCAAACGGCATTATTTTCAAGCGGAGATCAAAAGGGAAAACATATTCTTGAGTTCCCCAAGCATGGTTTTCGCATTGTATGTTATACGCCTATGGTTCCACATTTATTCGCTGGCAAGGTGGTCGTCAAGGCCCAAACGCCTATTGAGCATAAAGTTCTACCAACCTCAGGTTCCATTTTTGTTCAGCCGATTATGGGTAAGCTCTCGATTTACTTTGATGGAAAGGATTATTTGATTCGAGAGGGGAACTATGCGTTCTTCGATGGCAGTTTTCCGCATTCATTTTTCAATCCTCAACTCAAGGAGAGCACTTTTCTTTTGATAACCACTCCTTCCTTTTTGAGTTTGAGTTCAAAGCGCTGATTGTATCAAGGACAAGGCAAAGAAATTGAATTAAGCCGATTGATCAAAGTGTCGATATCACAATGAGATATGTTGACTTTGGTTAGGGCGTTCACTATAATTTTGAGTGCTTTTTAATTGCATTGTAAAGGATTGGATGATGACGAGGCTCTTGCGGCCGAATTTGTTACTGAAGTTTCTTGCATTTTGGATCACTTTTTCAATATTCCCATTTAAACTCAACGCCGCAAGGCCGGTTCCTTTTTCGATTGATGATGAACGTCAAATCGAAGAAGACCGTGAGCTCGCCATTATCGATGCGTTGACGAAAATTGACCCCTCGCTCGCCATTCAAACCCCTCCTCAAATTGAGCTCGTAGATCAAGAAGGTGAAGTGGCTCAAGAAGTCAGGCATATCCGCGCCGCTCGAAAAGAAAAATTCAAACATTTGAGCAACGCTTACCTTAAACAAATGATTAATCCTAAAACCGTCCGCGAGAAAAAGCTCTTTTTGGAAGAGCGAGAGAAAAATTTGCAAGAGGTAATTGGGCGTTCAATCGATGTATCCATTCAGGCAAAGGCAGCCAAGGAACGGGTTACCTTGGCGAAATTTCGAATTGCCAAAGCGATCCGCGACCTTTTTCCCGAAGCCGCATTTGAAGCTGACATCAAACAAGGTTCACTTTCCGCTCCGGCTTTCACCAGCGATCACTGGCGGATGAAATTTAGAATTCCGGTTTTCCGCGGCGGCGTTCTTTGGAACACGCTCCTCCTGGAGAGCGCCAACTTGGATGCGGCGAGAAAAGAATATGACAAAACGATTTCTAATTTGATTGCCGATGTTTCCGAAGCTTACTTTGAATATGAACGCTCCCGCAATGTGCTTCGGGACCGTCAGAAGTTGATGGAAAAGGCAAAGCAACAGAAGAAGTTTTCAGATGAAAAATACGCTGCGAAACTCATTTCAGAAATCGAGAAGTTAAACAGCGATTCGCTCTTCAGTCAAGCCCAATATGACTTGGAAACCGCTCAGCAGGAAGTCGAAATTGCGAAGCTTGAGCTTCAAAAGTATTTGTATCTTGAAATCAACGATCCCATTGATATCTCATCGCTCTATTCGTTGGATACGTTTCAGATTGAATCTTTGAAAAAAACGCCTGTTAGCGGCGCTCAAAGTCCCGATGGGAAATTCGAAAATGATTTAGACCGATTTATCGAACTTGCATACGAGAATCGGCCAGATCTTCAAGTGGAAGCTTCCAAATTGAAGGCAACTCAGCTGGCTTATCGGGTGAGCATCGGGCAAAAACTTCCTCAATTTGATTTTTTAGTCGAGTTCGGCGAGTTGGCAGAAGCCTTTATCATCGATGCAAAAGATCCGAATCACCTGCACGAATTTCGGTTTGGAATGGAAGCCACTTGGCCTTTTCTCGGTAACACGCTTAAGTACACTTATGATCATGACCAGCGCGCCCCTTCGGTGACTCAGTTCCAAGGCGGTACGGGAACCCGCATCAGGTCCAATGCATTTTCAGCCGAACTGTTGGATGATATGGGCGCATTTTCATCCATTTTGGAAGCCAAGATTAATAATTTAGAGCAAGTGGTGGAACTTGAAAAAACAGAACGGGAAGTAGTCCGAGATGTGAAGGAAGCGTATTTCAATTTCAATAAAGCGCTCATTCAAGTGGAATCGGCTTACAAGCGGATGGGTTACCGGGCTCGTTTGGCTCAGCTCGGCAAACATCGCTTGGACACCAACGAAATTCAGATTTCAGAATATCTTCAAGCCGAAATGGATTATACCGAGGAGCGCGCTTTGCTTTATAAGGCGCTTTCGGATCTCTTTTTATCCAAGACCAAGTTAAACCGTGCGGTCGGAATCCGGGACTACTTAGTGGTTGAAGCGCTGAGGTAAGTTAGGGAGTCAGAGAATGGATATTGAACAACCAGAAAAGCCATCGTTCCAAGAACCATCCGCTCATCCTCCGTTTTCGCCCATCAAAGGTTTTTTGAATTTGTTCAAGCAGCTCTTCTTCAAGGACAAAAAAAGGCTCATTATTGTACTTGGAATCCTTGCCGTCGTTTTGCTCATCCGTCAAATATTTTTCCCGGCGCCCCATGAGGCGAAATCCAAAGCCACTCAAGCAGATAAAGCCGAAGCAGATCAAATTCCCGTCAAGGTTTTTAAGGTCGGACGTTTTAATTTTGAGGATTCGCTGAATGCGCTCGGAACGATTAAAGGCGGCGTGGAATTCAAATTAAGCTTCGAAATTCCGGGGATCGTGAGCGCCATTAATTACCGCGAAGGGGAGCGCTATGAAGAGGGCGCGCTTTTGATTTCGCTCAAACAAGATGACATTTTGCTTCGTCTGAAACGCTCGCAAGCAGAGCAGCAGAAGGCACAAGCGGCGCTCTCGATTGCGGAGGAAAAATATCGGGAGCATCAAAAGCTTTTTGAGATCGGTGCCATTCCACAAACGACTTTGGACAAGGTTAAATTTGAAGTCGATCAAGCGCGGTATGAACATGAAGCTCAAACGCTTGAAATGAAAGCCAATGAATCCATCCTTGAAAAATCAAATTTGTATGCGCCCAGCACAGGCACAATCGGCGTTCTGAATGTGGAAGAAGGAGAAGCGGTGACTGCCAATACGCTTGTGGGAAGCCATGTTTCGCTGGAGCGCGTAGTGGCTGAATTTGGCATTACGGAACGCGAAATCAATAAAATTTCACTCGGCCAAAATGCGAAAGTCTTCGTGGATGCTTATCCCGACAAGGTATTTGAAGGGACGGTCGAAAATATTGCTCCTGTGATTATCGGAACGTCCCGGACAGCAGATGTGCGCGTCCGGATTGAGAATCCGGAAAGCGCCCTTCTTCCCGGTATGTTTGCGCGCATTAAAATCCTTCTCTATCAAAAGAAAAATACCTTGGTCGTGACTAATGACGCGCTTCAAGGCAAAGAGAACGAACAATATGTGTATGTTATCCATCCCGAGGATAAGACCGCTAAGAAAACCCCTGTGGTAGTTGGATATTCCCGCGTGGATTACGCACAAATTGATTCCGGCCTTCGTGAAGGCGATTTGGTTGCCGTCTCGGCCTTAGA
>JACQQO010000076.1 GCA_016206955.1 Candidatus Omnitrophota bacterium | reverse complement strand
GACTAAGATGGGGGGAACTATCACCGTCATTGCGACGGCCAACGGATGGACCGGAAGCAATCTCGCACATATTCTCCCTCTCCCCTTGTGGGAGAGGGCAGGGGTGAGGGGGCATGCACGTACAATGAGCCCGGCACCGTTGGAAATGGTATCAATATTCTCTTCAATGACGTTTACAGCTACGAGCAGTTATGAGCAATATTTTAGATCAAGTCTGTGATGTAAATTTGGGCGAAATTAAGAAGATAATTGAGAAAGTCCGCCCTCTTGCACTAGAGTACCAAAGGAAGACCGGTAAGCCTTTAGGAATTACCGGTGAGGTCGCCGAGTTTGAAGTCGCTCGGATCTTAGGGTTGAAATTATGTCGTGCAAGACAAGCTGGTTATGACGCATTACGAATAGAAAATGGGAAAGTTATCGCAAGAATTAACATTAAAAGTAAACGTCTTGCGGATCCCAGAAAACTTAAGGGACGTTTAGGAAAAATTGATCTCAAGAAAGAATGGGATTCAGTTATATTCGTAGTACTAGATGAAAACTTCGAAGTTTTTGCCATTTATGAAGCGCAACGCAAAGATATTGAACCTGCCATAACCAAACCTGGATCAAAGTCCAGAAATGAACGCGGCGCGCTTGCAGCCCAACAATTTAAATCAATTAGTGCTCTACGTTGGAGTAAGACATAGAATTTCACGTAGACCTAGACCGGACGGCGTGTTTCACTTCAGAATTTCGGTAACAAAAATTAGGTTAAATTAGGTGCCAGGCACTTTTACAAGGGACAGGCTGTAACTAAAATAAATTGTCAGGCATCCTGTCGGCGGACATCCTGTCCAATTTTGCGGGGCTCCGCAAAATTGTGAATTCAAAGAAATAGCGCGGTACCAGCTAACCCATTCTAAATGCGCCGAAAAGTAAGTGCTCGCTTGTTTTTTCAGCTGATTTTGTTATAATAAATCCCTTCCTCCGCATAATCTTTTCCAAAGGATAACACCTCCAGAATAAAAATTTAAAATATACTTGTATATACAAGTGTGTTGTGATACCATGGGAGGAGTTCAGTGAGGGAATATAAGTGGAATACGTTGAAGAATGAAAGACTAAAAAAGTTGAGGGGAGTTTCTTTTGAAGAGGTTGCCAACTCAAAATTGATCACGGTCGTGGAGCATCCAACAAGAGAACATCAAGATGTTATGCTTTTCGATTACAAGGGATATGTTTGGGTGGTTCCTTTTGTGGATGTCGGCGGCGAAATTTTTCTGAAGACGTTATATCCAAGTCGGAAATACACGAAATTGTACCGGAGAGGTGAATATGAAAAGACAGTTTAAGCTCACACATGAAGAAAAGAGAATAGAAGATGCTTTGATTCGAGGAGAATATGTTCCGGTAAGCCGGGAAGAATTCGAACGAATTAAACGGGAGCTTGACGCGCGGAAGAAAAATGCGGTTTTGAATATCCGGATGAATCAGGGCGATCTTATGAATATCAAGAGCAAGGCGAAAAAACTCGGCGTCAAATATCAAACCTTCATTTCCGAAATCCTGCACCGCATCGCCATCAGTTGAAAATACTACAGAAACAGGCAGCCTCGACAAAGCTCACTTCTTATATTATGATAACCCACTTTTTCTAAAGCGATTTATCTGAAGATAGATTAAAGGTTAATGCATGGGAAACCCGACTGGATTTAAAGAGATTCCGCGCGAGCTGCCGAAAGAGCGTTCGCCCAAGGAACGGGTCAACGACTGGGATGAATACCACATCCACATGCCGGAAGATCGTCTTCAGGCGCAGGGCGCGCGCTGTATGGATTGCGGAATTCCATTTTGTCATACCGGAACGCTTCTTGCGGGAATGGCGACGGGTTGCCCAGTCAATAATTTAATTCCTGAGTGGAATGATCTCGTTTACCGCGGTCTTTGGCGCGAAGCGCTGGAGCGTCTTCATAAAACGAATAACTTCCCCGAATTTACCGGCCGAATTTGTCCCGCGCCTTGTGAGGGTTCGTGCGTCCTTGGAATCAACGAACCTCCCGTGACGATTAAAAGTATTGAATGCGCGATCATCGATAAAGGCTTCGAAGAAGGTTGGGTGAAGGCTGAACCGCCCGCCAAACGCACGGGGAAAAAAGTGGCGGTGATCGGATCGGGCCCCGCCGGACTTGCGTGTGCGGCGCAGCTCAATAAGGCCGGCCATTTAGTCACCATCTTTGAGCGGGCTGATCGAATTGGTGGGCTTTTGATGTACGGAATTCCGAATCCGCACTTGGATAAAAAAGTGGTTCAGCGCCGAGTCGATTTAATGGCGGCCGAAGGCGTCAAATTTGTGACGAATACCGAAATCGGGAAAAATTATGCGGCCGATAAACTCCTTAAAGAATTTGACGCCGTTGCGATTTGTACAGGTGCCACAAAACCGCGTGATTTACCAATTGAAGGACGTGATCTCAAGGGAATTATGTTTGCTGTTCCTTTTCTCACGGCAAATACAAAAAAATTGCTGAATGGCATCCCCCCCTCCTCTCCTCCCCCCACAAGTGGGGGAGGAAAAAGGTGGGGGGCTGCATCAGCCGATTTCATCTCCGCTGAAGGAAAAGACGTGATTGTCATTGGTGGCGGCGATACGGGAACTGACTGCGTCGCGACTTCAATGCGCCACAAATGTAAAAGTTTGATTCAACTTGAAATTTTGCCGAAACCGCCCGATTCACGTCAACCGGATAACCCGTGGCCCCAGTGGCCGAAGGTGTACAAAATGGATTACGGCCAGGAAGAAGCCGCCGCTATGTTCGGCGCTGATCCGAGGCAATATTTGACGACGGTGAAACGTTTTATCGGAGATGAAACAGGCCACGTGAAACAGGCTGAAATCGTTCGCGTCCAGTGGCAGAAAGACGCAACCGGAAAATTCGGTCTCAAACAGTTGGAAGGCACCGAAAAAATTTTGCCGGTTCAGCTTGTGCTTCTCGCCATGGGATTTTTAGGGCCTGAAGAAATCGTTCTGAATCAGTTAGGCGTCGAAAAGGATGAACGTTCCAACGCCAAAGCTGAATACGGAAAATACGCGACGAATATGAAAAGTGTTTTCGCAGCCGGCGATGCCCGCCGAGGACAAAGCCTCGTGGTATGGGCCATCAATGAAGGCCGAGGTTGCGCCCGCGCGATCGACGAATACCTCATGGGCTCGAGCGAATTACCCTCCTGAAAATAGAATTTGATACCATTTTGCCTCATTTGGTAGTAGGATGAAACGTGCCATGAAGTCCAGGACGGCACTGGTCTATAGTGAGCGTTACCAAGACCACGACACTGGGCATAACCACCCCGAGCGTCCCGCGCGTGTTATTTCCGTTTATCAGTTTTTGAAAAAAAGCGATTTGTTTCCTCAGTTGCTTTTGATTCGTCCAAGACCTGCACATTTGAGACAGGTGAACTTAGTTCATCCCCTTGATTACATCCATCATGTGAAGCACGCTTGTCAAAGACAGTGGCGGCTTCTGGATACTTTGGATACCGCCATTTCGCCCGAATCCTTTGATGTGGCGCTTCTGGCCGTCGGTGGCGTTCTTGAATTAGTTGATGCCATCATGGCGGGAGAAGCAAGGAACGGTTTTGCTTTAGTTCGTCCGCCGGGCCATCACGCTGAGCCCACGAAAGCTTTGGGCTTTTGCATTTTCAATAACGTCGCGATCGCGGCAAGATATTTACAGGAGGAGTACGGCCTCGAGCGAATTTTGATTATCGATTGGGATGTCCATCATGGAAATGGAACGCAGCATATTTTTGAGGAAGATCCTTCTGTTTTTTATTTCAGCACGCATCAATACCCTTTTTACCCCGGAACCGGCGCTGAAAGTGAAATCGGCCGCGGCCAAGGAAAAGGCACTACATTGAATGTTCCGCTTCCCGCAGGGGCCGGAGATGAAGAGTACCAATCTGTTTTCAGAGAGATTTTTTATCCGAGGGCGATTGAATTCATGCCCGATTTCATTTTGATTTCGGCGGGTTTTGATGCTCATGAGGCCGATCCGCTGGCCCATATGAATTTAACCGAGTCGTCTTACGGCTTTTTTACCGATATGGCCCTTCAGATTGCGCATGAAAGCGGGCACGAACGGGTTGCCTCTGTCCTCGAAGGCGGATATCACCTTGAGATGACGAGCCGATCCGTCTATATTCATTTAAAACATTTAATGGCCTTATCACCGTTACTTGCCGAAATATAAGTGTGACCGATTCTAAAAGCGATCGAGAATTGTCTATTCCTTCAACTCAAAAATGGTATTTGAGATGGTGGAGTGTGATCTTGTGGCTTGCCATCCTTGGCCCTTTCGGCCTTCCTTTCCTTTGGAAGTCAAAAGATTTCAACCTTTTTTTGAAATGGTTTTTGACGCTTGCGATTATTGTCGTGACCGTTGTGTGTGTCTGGGGCAGTTGGAAAGTGGTTCAAGTAACCATCGAGCAGTTTCGAGCCTCAGGATTAATATAATCCGGAGGCTTTTTTGCGCTCTGCGCACTTATTGCATCTTCCGCAATGGCGGAGGCCTTTTGGCGCAAGGCATGAGAAAGTCAAATGAAGCGGAAGGTTCCTGCCCAATTTCATCACTTTCTTTTTAGATATATGAAGGAAGGGCGTTTCAATTTTTAATTGATAATCCAATCCTTCCGAGCAAGCTTTTTCGATTAATTTAAAGAAAGATAATTGGGCATCGGGGAAGGGGTTGGTTTTTAGAGGACCGAGCGCAAGACAAGGGATTTTCTGAAGCGCACAGAAAACCGCTGCTTTTGAAATGAGCAGAATGTTTTTTCCGGGCAAATACACTTTTTCATCCCGGCTCTTAGCACCGGGCGTATTTTTCCCGCTTATACTCCAGTGATTTCGATAAAGATCGCGTATGGGAAGGGATAAGATGGTGAGCGGCTTTAAGCCTTTCTGCTGAATCGCCTTTAAAAATCGTTTGAGCCATATGAGTTCTGCCTTCTCCCAAAGGTATCCGCCTTTCAAATAAACAGGGTAGACCTCATCATATTTTTTGAGGAGATCATGAAGAAGAACAGCGCTGTCTAAGCCGCCGCTTACAAGCGCCGCAATTTTTTTCCGCGATCGCATGTCATTGGTATTCATTATTCATTGGTACCGTTTTATATAGTACCGATTAAATAACGTAATTGCTAAGCCAAAGTCAAGAAGGGAATTTTAATCGGGTTTATATCAAACGGTACCAGCTTTTGTTATTTTGAGGTGAGGTTTGCGATTAAGGTTTCAAGTTCACGGGAAAGGGTTGTATTTTTTTCTTGCGATGAGATCTTTTTCAACTCCGGAACAAGCACGGTGTCGGCGACCGAAGCAAGATGATTAACGGCAAAGTGCCTCATTTCGAGCGGATTTTCAGGATTTGACACAATCTTAGTTAATTCCTGTCCCAATACGCTGGAAGAAAGGATGCGGCTTCCGGTTAAAATAGATGACTTTCTAATTTCAATTGATTCGCGCGGGTTGTGAATGATTTGAATTAAAACCGCTTCATTTTGAGCCAAGAGCTCAAGTTTTTCGAGTCCATCAAGTGCAGTAATCCGAATCGCAGCCGGATTTTCTTTTCTGGCGTAAAGATCCAGCCAAAATTTTGGCGGCTGATTTTCTTTTGATTCGCTTAAATAACTAAGCGCCGCGACTCGAAGTTCAGCCGGTTCCGAATAGTTTTGAACCATATTGATCAGCTCAGTTTGAAAGGTTTGGGGCTCTTTTTTCCAGAGGCTATAAAGAGCGAGCTTTCGGCTCTCATTGGTAGCGGTTTTGTCTTTTAGGATTTTCCTTAACTCCATCCCGCTCCATTTGTTTTTCGCTTCCGCCAGCGTATCAGCCACATACCCCCGGAGCGCAATCGGTTCTTTGGAATTTCGGATGATTTGGGCAAATTCAGCTGCTGTGTGAGGATCGTTTTCCGTTTTGATTTGATCGATTGCATTTTTCCGATCTTGGAAACTTGCACGGCGGTTTTTTGCGATTTGCAGAGGTTCGTCCGTAGCAGAAATTTCCTGAGCGCTAAGGGAAGGGGCGATGATAAGAAGTAGAAGAACAAAAAAAAGTTTTCTCATTACAAATACGTGTATGGGTTATTTTGTTCATCTTCCCATGAAAGAATCGAATAATTTCCCGTCGGAAGATTTAAGAGAACTTCGGAGCTGTAGTTGACATGAGCAGCGCCGTTTCCGAGCGTGTTGCCGGTCTGTTTTTCAAGCACTACAGCTCCTGTGACGACCGCATCTCCGTTAATGTGAATTAAGTCATCCGCGATAATGAGTCCCGTGAAGTATCCGTGGACATTTTTCAGAAAGGCGGTTCCGCTGGAATTGTGGACGATCAAAATACCGGTGCTTGGGTTTGCCGCGGTTCCGAAATCAGGCGCAATCCAAGAGTCGCCGGTATAGTAAACGATGCCGCTCATCGGAAGTGTCGGTATGGATGAAGTTTGATATGAATCCAGGCTTCCCGCCGGAACGCCCAGAATTTCCTCGGGAGAAGTGAATGAATTGTCCGCATCCTCTTCAATCGCCAACGGGTGTGCCGGTTGGGCAGGCTCAAAGATAATTCCTCCGATCATTGAACTGCCTCCTTGAGTGACTAAACCGCCGCTTGAAACGCCGTAGGTTCCAGGCTCGCCGACGATCAGCTCGCCTGCACTATTATGTTCGCGGCCATCGACGGTAATGTTTCCATTGAAAGACACGTTATCTACCGCCGTAATTGCGGCTTTTGCACCCGGAGGTTTCGTTTTGGTGACAACGGCGGTGATCGATCTTGTAATTCCCGATCCTGCGATTCCGTTGATTTCACCCACGGTTCCGGACGCCACGATCATATCCGGTTTGTTGCATCCACATGGCGGGGCTAATGCACACGTTGTTTGAGGGTTTATAATCACTTTAGGACAGTAGTAAGCTGAATAAGTGCCCTCGCCGAATGGGATATTTTCTCGGGGATTTTGATCTCCTCCCCGCAGTTCTTTGAGCTTACGGTCTAAACCTGCTTCTGCTAAGTAAAAAGCTTTGTGCCTGCCAATCTCGATATTCGTGAGTAAGGATTCCTGGAAGGCAAGAGCGAATAAGCTTCCGCCGGCAACAATGATCATGACAATTAAGAGATAAAACCAGATCAGGATAATTCCTTTTTGATCCCTCAAGAATTTTTTCATTGGCTTCTAATTCCTCACTTTCACTTGAGATGTTAGCGTTGCCTCAATCGCCGTTCCGGCGGCCGTCGTCGCACGCGTTCCGACCGTAGCTGTGATGACGTCGTTGGCTTGAGAAAATACCAAAGACTGAACATTGCGGCCCAAAATATCGGTATTCGTGCCGTCTGTCCGTGTGATTTGCCGCTGAACTTGGTCGTATGAAAATTGAATCTGATCGTGGTCCGTCACTCCTTGACTTGAGACTACGGTGGGCACGCTGAAGGTAATGCGTGAATTGCCTGTTCCATCAATCGTGATTCCCTCGGCTGGATCCGCCGCTCTCAATTCCCGCATCATGGCTTCCATGATTTGTTTGGCTTCCGCACGTATTGGAACCGATATATTTTGGATGGTCGTGGCGTTTTGCGAAGTCATGATCAAATTCACCATAAAGATGGAAAAAATAGAAAGCAGTGTCATTACAATCATGATTTCAACTAAGGACATGCCTGCATTTGATTTCCCGATCGTTTTTATCATCGTTTGGTCACCATCGTATCTACTGAATAAGTGTTGATTTTGCCTTTTTCGGTCCACGTCATCGTCACGCGCACCGGGAGCGGATCCGCATTATTAATGAGAGCATTGCCTGAAGTATCTGTCACAGCCACATTTTGACTGGTCAAAGTATTGTTCAAGTTTTGGCTTGCCCAATTCGTCCAGTTGTCGCTGGCCACTTGCGAAAGCCCGCCTGTATCTGCAACACGCCTAATTTCTTCAAGGACGCGCCTGGTTTCGTTCATTACAATCAAGCGGCTACCGGAAAGTTTTCCGAAGGCTAAAGAGTCGCCGAGTAATGCGATGATGCCAAAAAGTGCAAGAGTGAAGAGAGAGATACCGATAGTGAGCTCGATGAGGGTAAAAGCGGCTTTTTTTCTTATGTTTTCTTTTCTTTTTTGTTTCTTCATGGAATTCGGCAACCTGCCTACCTTAGCCTTGAAGCCTTAGGCGCACGGCTTTGCGTCCCATTTTTTCAAATGGTTTGCCATTTTCGTTTCACAAGGAACGAAACACTGTTAATTAAAAGCTAACCTATAGGGATTGGAATTGCAAGGTGAGGGAAAGCCCTTAAGTTAAAAAGACAGCACTTTCTAAAAGGAGAAACAAAGTGTAGCCCGGAAACTCCTGTTCGGACTCATAGTTCTGACCAGGACCTAAGCTGAGTACTTGAGTTGCTTGTGCTGCTGCTATTTAAAGCTTCATCGAAGTGGATGTTTCCGTTTCCGGAGTCTACGATCGTTTCTCCAATCACAGCGCCGAAAAGTTGGCCGTTGCCGGAAATATTAATTCTGGAATCCGGAGCGTATACGGCGCCGTAGAAGTTGCCATTTCCGGAAAGCGAAAGCGTATGGGTTCCCTGAACATGAATTTCTAAATTGGGCGGAAGGTTTTGAGCGGTACTGATTCCATTGCCTGAGACCGACACATCACCCGTGACATAGATTTTGGTAGCTCCTGATAGATTAAGCCTGCCGTTGCCCGAAATGCTGATGGATGAATAAACATAGGTGCCGGTGGGTAGGGTGACGGTGCGATTTCCGCTTATTGAGAGATTGCCCAGATTCGTGACGCCGGAAGGAAGCGTGACGGGGTCCAACGTCATGGGCGCAGAAGCTGCACTTCGTTCGCCCTCGATGACCGAATTACCGCTCGTAGTGATGGCAGTATCGATATTAGCGTCTGGTCCCACCATCACGTCGCCCTTAATCCGAACATTGCCTGAAAGGGTAACCGTATTTTCGCCAGCCCGATTAGAACCTATATCTCCATTTGTACCGGCGGAATCAGAGGTATAGGGGCCATTATTGGAATTATAACTGTCTGTTACCGCGTTTCCGCTCATGGTGATGAAAGATTGAGCGAAGATGCCGTAGGTAAAGGGCGAAGTGGAACCTAACTCGACGACGGCAGTAATTCTGCGGTCTGTTGTTCCGCCCATCGAGTTGACTGTGCCCGTCGCTTGAATTTCAAATACATTCGGGTTATTTTCTGATGGATCGACCGTGGTTCCATAACTTCCAGTGATTTGATAATTGTTGGGGGCGCCAGAGCGAGGAGCCGTATCGCTGCGATTTGTTTTTAAACCTGCAATCCTTTGATCCAGTGCGCCTTCCGCCAAATGGAAAGCCACCGTTCGATCTTCGAAGCGTTTCGCCGCTTGCAGTTCCGCAAGCCCGCCGGCCATCAGTCCGGCTGCCAGAATCGCTATAACGGAAGCCAAACCCAAGGTTGCGATCAGAGCAATTCCTTTTTGATTTGCGCGATTCCATTTTCCAATTTTGCAGTTCTTCATCGATTTTTTCTTTCCTAGTTTCTAAATTCTACCGTGCCCCGGAGCGCTATGGGATCAAGGTCAGTGCCGTAAAGAGTTTCCCCTTGTGTGGTGACATCGATCGTTAAAGTATCCGGATTTGCATTTTTGGTAAATAAGAGACTCGCTACTTTATTCGCAATGACTGTGCTCGTTCCAGCATTAACGTCTTGACGCAATAGTTGATCGTTGTTCGTGCCCCCTAAACTATAGCGAATCGGGCCAGACCAAGTAATACTTCCCTCGCTTGTAATGGTTTGAGGGATGGTAAATTGGAGCGAAGCCCCAGATTGAAGGACCGTTACTCTGGTGTAAGAAGAATTTCTTAATTCCCGGTTCACGGTATCAATTCCTTTTCTGGCTCCCGCAACTATTTTCGATTGAGTGGCGGCAACTTCAAGAGTTTTAGAACCGATATGGAAAATTTGAAGGATGAGCAAGACGACAACCGAAAAAATAGCAAGGCTCACCATCATTTCAAGAAGGGTTAATCCTTTTTCATTTTTTGTCATGGTCTTACCTTTGGGTCACCTGAGTTTCAAGTACCCGCGTCCGAATGTCTCCGCCACCGGGGTCTGTCCAAGTGACCGTGACGGTAACTACTAAAGGGTCGGCGTTTACGTTTGCATAACTAACGGTAATTCGTTCGTTTGTTAGATTTAGGCCCGTAAATGCGGCCACTGCTTGTCCGTTTGGATAGTTTGCAATTACTCGGCTTAAACCTTGGGCACTTGAATTTCGGATTCCTTCGATTACCGAATGAGCATCTTGCAAAGCCGTTGTCGCCTGTCTTGCGTTTTCTGAAGCGTGGATCATGTAATAGTTAATGCCGATCACCGCAAAAATCGCAGGGATGATAATACCTAAGGCAAAAAGCATCTCGAGGATAGTGAAACCGTCTTTTTTCTTCATATATTAAAAAGTAACTTACGGAAGCTTGAATTGCAAGGTAACTACTTGCAGGGAATGGACTTACTAAATTTTAAAATGAAGTAAAGTTCCTTATAATTCTTGCCACGATCTTATTCGATTGGTAGCTGCCTTGCCGTTCGTAAGAAAAGCCTCGTCAAAGTGGATACTACCTTTACGGGAATTTGAGATCCGATTGCCTATAATAGCTCCAAACACATCACCCTTACCCTTCATCGTGATCCTGCATTTCGGGGCATAAATAGCGCCGTAGAAGTGGTGAGTTCCGCCTATGGTGACGGTGCGTGCTTGCTTGACATAAAGCCTCAAATTAGGAGGAAGATTTTTGGCTGTTCCTATTCCCCTTCCTTTGATTGTCACATCTCTTTTGACATAGATCTTCGCAGGACCAGTGAAATTTAACCTGCCCTTTTCGGTAATGCTGAGAGACGAGAAAACATAAGTTCCACCGGGCAAAGTCACGGTTTTAGATCGGTTGACTTTGAGGCGCTTCAGTTTTGATTCAGCATTAACCGGAAGGATTACAGAATCTAGTTTTTTGATGGCAGCGGCCCTCTTACGAGCGCCTTCGATGATCACGTTTCCACTTGTAATGATAGCGGTGTTCAACTTGGCTTGCGGCCCCACGATAGCATCCCCTCTGAGACGGATGTTTCCAGAAAGTGCAATCGAGTTTCTTGCGTTGCGATTGGTTCCAATATGCCCGCGCGCCTTACCAAAAGCAGCCATGTAGGCACCATCGTTGGAATTATAACTATCAATTCGGCCATTGATATTGCTCATGCCAATGTTTTTTCTGGCGAAGATAGCATGATCAAATGGAGAAGAGAATACTTCTACCACGGCGGTGACGTTCCGTAGCGCCGCTATTCCAGTCCCTGAACTGTTAACCGTTCCTTGAGCAGAAATTTGATAAACCGTAGGGTCACTTTGCGAGCGAGTGACGGTGGTTTGGTAAGTTCCATTTATTTTAGAATTAGTTGAAGAAGAACTATAACCTGAATAAAGAGGATTTGTTTTTAGCTCT
>JACQQO010000072.1 GCA_016206955.1 Candidatus Omnitrophota bacterium | reverse complement strand
GGTCCATTTACGGTCGATCAAAAACATAATTTCGAGCCATCCGTTTCATTTGAAGCCTACCGCGACAGCAACTTTACGGATTCCGCACGTTATCTAGCTTCCGGCGCGCTCAATCAACGCAGAGATTATATTGATAAGCCTGAATTTTATGATGTTCGGGCCCAAGTCAAATATGACAGCTTCCTATCAGATGATGTTTACGTGCATGGCGGCTATTCCGCCAACTATCTTCGTAACGATAGTGTTCGAAGCGAAGTGAGACCCGGTCAAGCTAATCCAAATACCTATGTGAATCCGGATGTCGATAATTGGCGTGTAAGCAATGTCGTCAGTTTAGGCACAGCTCTCATGAATTTTTTGCGTAAGCAAGGGCTCGATGCGCGTTTTGGTTTGAGGGGCGAACATGCTTATACCAATACACACGGAATTTTATTTGCCGGCGGTGCTACGGGAGAAAGAGGTTCACGTACTCAGCTTAATGAAGGTTGGGTAGGTGAGGCCGCATCGCTTACTTATAAAGGATTGAAAAATACAACCGCTTTTGTCGGTGTGGATCTCGAGCAAAAAGTTTTGAGATGGCAAGAGACCTACGATGCCAGGTCGCATGAGTCCATCACCGTCTTTAATTCAGGAGTGCCTTTTCCTCATTATAAGACCAATATTGTATACGTCGATTTTGTTCCAAAAGTGAAATTAACGCACCGATTTAATTCCAAATTGAAGGGAAACTTTATCTACAAATGGCAGGAAAGGGAACGGCATTACAATCCCTTATCAGATAATGATCCAAATTATTATCCGGGCTTTCTTGGGAACCAACAGAGGCGAGTTCACGATATTTCTTCATCCGTTGACGTGAAATTAGTCCAAAATTGGCTGTCCACTTTAAAGTATCAATATGTGACCGACAACGTTGAATTTGAAGTGGGAGACCAGCAGCAAAACCTCGATAGAAATCGAATTACAGTATCTCTTTCGGGTCCGGTTCGCGACAGGATTTTTACCTATTTTTATGGAGGGTATGATTATTATCGAGTCGATACTCCGACCTACGGTCCCGGAACGAACCGGTGGTCTCGGGGCGAAGAAGATTATGATTTTAACGGAGACGTTATTTTGGTGGGTACAAATATTAACTATCAAATTACAAAACCGGTTACTCTTTATTTAAGCTATCAGTTAACGGATGCTTTAGGCAACGATAACAACAATACGTTAAATGAAGCCGTGGCCGGTTTGCGCTTCAACCTCAATAAAACTACTTCGGTGGAAGCGCGTTATCAATTATTCAATTTTCAGGACAAACGCATCGTCGACGGGGGTTATGACGATGATTATTACGGTCACGGGATCGCATTCGGCTTAAAGAAAGCGTTAGGATAAGTCTTCTCCGGCTTTTATTTTCTCTTGCCATCAAAATTCCTCGAGGTAAGATGCAATTCGATGAAATCCTTCTTCCAGAAGCTATTTCAATTCCTGCGGTCTATGCGCTTGATCAACTTCCTTTTAATTCTTCTTGCTGTTGCCTCTGCTTTCGGAACTTTCCCTCATTCTTTTAAATTCCTTCCGTTTGCCTCCGAAGATATTTTTCATCATGGGTGGTTTTTAATTCTTTTAGGTTATCTTGCTCTTTTGTCAGGTTGGTATGTGGTTCAGCGAACCGGGCGTCTCCTAAGAGAAATACGGTATCCTACCTTGCTGCTGAGCACACCCATTCAGCCGATGGGACCGCCTAAAAAATTCGGCGCACCCTTCCAGCTTATTCCGACTCACAAAAGACTGATCGTTAAAATAATTTCGGATCAAAGATATGATTCAAAAATAGAGAAAAAAACCGCCGCTTATATCGTCTCTGCCTGGAAGAATCGATGGGGCATATGGGGAGGGGCCTTGATTCACATGGGGTTTAGCGTTGTGTTTTTAGGAGGGCTGCTTACCTTCCTCTTTTCAGACGTTCGGGATCTCATGATTCCGGAGGGTGAGACAATTACGCTTTCTAAGTCTCAGACAAAAATGAAGTTGGAAAAATTTGCCGTCCTTTTTAATTCCGGCGAGTTCAAACCCGAGAATTATGTAAGCCATTTGCTTATCGAGAAAAAGGGTAAGATAACGCGCAAAAGTCTTTTGGTGAATCACCCGGTGAAAATCGGCCAGGCCAAATTGTTCCAAATGCGTTATCGGGTAGAAATCTTATCCGTCGGGCTTTTGGTTTATCAGAGAGGGAAGACGGTAGAACGAATCGAACTCGCGCCGAAAGAGAAAAAAGCCCTATCCCAGGTCCCATTGCTTCTCGAGGTCAATGACATAATTCCCGATTTCATGATGAATAAAGAGGGAGCCGTTGCAAGCCGAACGCCTTATTTCAGGAATCCGGCGGCTTTGATCTCAATTTATTCAGCCGACGAGCCTGAAAAATTAGATCGAACAATCTGGGCCTTCCCGGATTTGGTTTCCCATGATGGGAAGGAAGCTGAAGAATGGTCCTTTGTGATTGAGAGAATCAAGAAACGTTACATTTCCGGCATCAAACTTTCGCAAGATCCCGGCGTCCCCTTCGCATACACGGGATTTATTTTTCTTATCCTCGGTGGTTTTATTTCTGCTTTTGTGATTCCTCGGCAGTTTATGATCCTCTTTAAGCCTATTTCGGAAGGTGGTGGAACCCAGATGGAAATCTTCTGTCATCGAACCAAGGACATCTTTGGTTTGCAGCGAGATTTAAGCGTAATTAAAAGTAAACTCTCCGGTGCTTTGGAGGTTCCTGGCGCATGATCGTCGGCATATTAATTCTGGCTTATCTTTTTTTCTCGATCGCATCTTTTCTTGCTTTTGCCTCGGAAAAAAAATGGCTATTAGGCTTTTCGTTGCTTTTAGGCGTGATAATTTTGATGTTCCATGGAGCAGTCGTGCTTGATCGAGGGCTTAAAGCAGGTCACTGGCCTTTTACCAATACCTACGAGACGTTGATCTTAATGAGTTTTCTCGTCATGGGTATTTATTTCCTCACCTTTCGCCGTTACAAAATCGCAGCATTGGGAGGCTTCGGAGGACTGATTGTATCAGCGATTTTAGCGTTAACTTCGCTTTTGTCCCCCGAGATTGAGCCTCTTTTGCCCGCTCTTAAAAGCAACTGGCTCCTTTTTCATGTGGTGTCGGCTTTCATTGGGTACTCTTCGTTCGCTTTAGCGTCTGCATCTGCTTTGGTTTATTTAAGTGCGAGTTTTTTTCCGTTAAAGGCCTTTAAGAAAAATGAAGATCCGGAAAAGATCTCCCAATTTTTGGATTATGTCAATTGGCTTCTGTACCGATTTATTGCAGCGGGCTTTGCTTTTTTAACTTTGGGTATTTGTGCTGGTTCCGTGTGGGCGAATGCGTCGTGGGGACGTTATTGGAATTGGGATCCGAAAGAGACTTGGGCGTTTGTTACTTGGTTGATTTTTGCGGTTTGTCTGCATATGAAAAGCAACGGAAAATATCAAGGCCGCTTGGTTGCTTTCATGACACTCGTGGGATTCGCAACCGTTATGTTTACTTATTTTGGAGTTAACTTCTGGCTCGCTTCACTTCATGCCTACGGTTGATGAGCGTGATGAGCATCACAGACGGATTCAATAAGATTAAATATATTGTCGAAAAGTATAACACTATGGCTTCGTTCATTTTTCTATTTTTCCTCTTAGTAGCGCCAAGTTTTGCTCTCGCCCAGTCCTCCTCTATTGAAGATAATTCCTGCATTACCTGCCATTCTGATATTTGGGAGGGGATGAAAGGTAGCGTCCATGCCCAGCAGAATATTTTTTGCCAGGATTGTCACGGCGGCGATTCGACGAAACTAGATTTTGAGGCCGCCAAAGCGCCCGGCACGGGTTTTATCGGGATTCCCAATAAAAAGCAAATTGCTGAGACGTGCGGTAGCTGCCACGCCGATGTCGAGAAGATGAATTTCTACGGCATCCGCACCGATCAACTGACCCGTTATAGGACAAGCGGCCACGGGAAAAAATTGTTTGGCGAAGGAAATTCCGAGGTGGCGGTCTGCAGCGATTGTCACAGCCATCACAACAATCTTCCTATTGCTGATCGCAATCGCCCCGTTTATCATTTAAACATTCCAAAAACTTGCGACCAATGCCATGGAAATGAAAAAATGATGGCTCCCTACGGC
>JACQQO010000078.1 GCA_016206955.1 Candidatus Omnitrophota bacterium | reverse complement strand
ATCCTAAAAAGCCACGTCTTGAATTGTGCGTCTTGGCGGAATTTGCTGAGCCCAAAGTAAGCTTTTGCAAATGCATTCTGCGAAGCATCTTTGGCAAGCTCCATATTCTTGAGAACACTGTGCGCGACTAAAACCGCCTGAGTTTGATAACGGCAAACGAGCACGCCGAAGGCATCGCGATTGCCCTGGCGTGCTTTCTGGACTAAAAGTTCATCCGACTGCACCATGTCCATCTTTACCTTCCGGCGTTCCGGCTTCCCCCGTGACGAGGACCGCTGCCGCCATGAGCGCCGGGCTTATGGCCTCCGCCATGTCCTACTCCGGCTTTATGACCTCCAGGCCCCCTATGGTCAATTTTATCTTCATGGCGATCGAATTTGTCTTCGCGTTTGTCGCGAACGTCTTCTTTTCGATCTCTCACATCTTCTCGTCGATCGCGGATATCTTCCAAGCGATCCCATTTTCCACCATCATGCTTGGCATCCCAAATATCCTCACGCCTGTCCCGAATGTCCTCCCGCTTGTCTCGAATATCCTCACGCCGGTCGCGGATATCCTCTCGACGGTCACGGATATCCTCGACATGATCGCGATTCGCATGAGCAAGCCGCTCTCTGAAATGAGGATGATTCTTCATAAATTCTTCAAAACGCTCAGGATGGTTCTTTTTGAATTGCTCAAAACGCTCCTTGCGGTTTTGTATGAACTCCTCATACTGCTCAGGACGATGTTCCTTTAGATATTCAGCTCTACGTTCAAGCCGCTCGCGACGTCTTTCCGTTATTTCCTTGAACTTTTCAGGATTTTCTTCACGGAGTTTTTTGAGTTTTTCCCGAAAATGTTCGCGTCTCTTCTGAACCAGTTCCTTAAATTTCTCTGGATTTTCTTCACGGAGTTTTTCGAGTTTTTCCCGCGTTTGCTCCTGACGCTTCCTTAATTCTTCCCGGAATGCCTCTGGATTTTCATCGCGAAGCGTGCGGAGGCGGGCCACCCTGCCTTGAACTGCCCGCGTTGCGGTCTCGTGCCCATGGCGCGAGGCTTCAATCGCTCTGTCAATTCCGGGTTGTGCCTGTTCGGGAACCTGACCCCGTACTCTTTCAAGCACCGCCTGATGTTTAAGCGTTGCCTCTTTCACAGTTTTCTCGCTGCGACCTGACTCTTCACCCCAACCATAGGAACTTAGCGCAAGAGTCAAACCTCCCAGCAACATTAAGATTTTGATGTGTTGTCTCATGTTTTGAATCCTCCTTTACCCCATTAGACGCGGCAGGCCAATCCAAGGTTTAGTCTATCAGGGACAGGTCTCTCTAACCCAAGTAATTATAAGCATTTAGAAAAACGCGCTTCTCAAGCTTTAGATGAAATAAGATTTTGAATTTGCTCGATGGCCCATCGGGCATGCTCTCGAATCAAGGCCGAAGACTCATTAAGCGCCTTCTTGAGTGTCGGCAATGCTTTCTCGGAACCTAAATTGCCTAAAACCACACAAGCATTCCTCAAAAGCTGCTTGCGATTTGCGCGGGAAATCGGGCTTTTTTGGAATTTTTCTTCGTATTCACGATTACTTTTAATTTCAAATAATTTAAGAAGATCCACTTGGGAACCGACACCGGATTTTTCTGTCAGTTCCGGCCAATCGGTTTCTTTTTGTTTCGCTGTATAAGGGCAAACAGTAAGGCATTCATCGCAACCGAATACCCAATTTCCAATTTTGGACCTTAGTTCGATTGGGATTTCGGTTTTATGTTCAATCGTGAGATAAGCGATGCATTTTCGGGCATCGAGATAGCCGCTCTCTTCGATCGCTTGAGTGGGACATTCATCAATGCACAAGCGGCAGGTTCCGCAACTTCCTTGAAACGGTTCATCTGCCTCAAGCTCTAAATCCGTGATGAGTTCCGCGAGAAAAAGCCAGGGACCAAATTGAAGCGAAAGAAGTTGGGTTTGTTTTCCAATAAATCCAAATCCTGCTCTCTGAGCAAGCGCCCTTTCCAAAATCGGTTTGGTATCGACCGCCGATTCAAATTGAACATCGTATCCCGCTTCCGCTCTTATTTTCTCTTTTAAAAGATCGAACTTCCTCGCAATGACTTTGTGATAATCCTCGCCCCATGCGTATCGAGCTACGCGGCCGACTACCTTTCCTTCCCCCCTCTGTGGGGGAAGGCTAGGATGGGGGGAGGAAATGTCCCTCGAAAAATAATTGACTCCAAGGACAATCACACTTTTTGCATCCGGAAATTTCTTCCAAAATTGATTCTTCCGCTCCTCATAATTTTCAAGGTATTTCATCTCACCATGTTTTCCTTGAGAGGACCATTCTCGGAGGGCAACTTCGGCTTCAGGAAAAGGCTTTGGGATGGCAATGCCACAAGTATGAAAACCAACTTCTTGCGCGAGGGCTTTAATGCGCTCTTTGGTAATCATCCTTTGTTTTTTAATCCCACGGCGGCATGTGCGACATCTTGGCGCGAAGGACACAAAGTATTAATCGGACATTCGGGACAATTCGGTTTCCGGGCAAAACAAATTCTTCGGCCATGCCAAATGATCAAATGGGAAAAAAGCGACCAATCTTTTTGCGGTACAATTTCGTTAAGCTCAAATTCAATCTTCTGAGGATCTTGATGACGCGTCAGTGCTAAGCGGTTGGCGATGCGTTTCATATGAGTATCCACGACAAGCCCCGGAACGTCAAAAATATTTCCCAGAATCACATTGGCCGTTTTACGGCCAATTCCCGGAAGCGACACCAGATCTTCCATTCGGTTTGGAACCTTTCCGCCAAATCGTTTCATGATTTCTTTCATACAGCCAATAATATTTCGAGCCTTCGCGCGATAAAAGCCGGTGGAATGAATCGCTTTTTCAAAACTCCTCACATTAGCTCTCGCATAATCTTTTGCCGTCTTATATTTCTTGAAAAGAGCCGGCGTCACCATATTAACCCGC
This sequence comes from Candidatus Omnitrophota bacterium, assembly GCA_016206955.1. Classification (GTDB taxonomy): domain Bacteria; phylum Omnitrophota; class Omnitrophia; order Omnitrophales; family Danuiimicrobiaceae; genus 01-FULL-45-10b. The sequence goes on along the minus strand of JACQQO010000078.1, from coordinate 5,007 downwards.
TTATCCGTGCACTGAGCGGAGAGAATCGTCGCCACGACAAGTTGAATCGGATTTTTAAAATGAAGCTCGATCGCCGCCTCCGGAAAAGTTTTCTTGAGGCGTTTGATGATTTCAAGCGTTCTTTTCTTTTTCGATTCTAAACTTTCCGCAATCATCCCAACCACCTCCTTGTCAAGAGCGCGCTACTCTGAATTAAGGCGCGCTCTTGCATTTCGGAGAAATCACGCCGCCTGTAAGGCGGCGTGCAAGGAGGTGGTGGGATCATGATTTACGCTTCGCTAAAAACTGTTCCATTTCAGAAACGCTCATCGTATTTAAAACATCTTTCCTCTCAAGCCAGCCTTTGCGGGCAATTCCGACGCCATAGGCAACATCATTTAAACCATCCACACTATGGGCATCCGGATTGATGCAAAGAAGGATTCCCTTGGCTTTAGCTTCCCCTAAATGGCGCCAGTCTAAATCAAGCCGGCGAGGATTGGCATTAAGTTCGATCGCCACGCCATGCTTTTTAGCCGTTTCAAAAATAGCGCCGTAATCAAACGTATAGCCCTCTCGGCTCAGAAGAAGCCTGCCCGTGGGATGGCCCAAAATCGTGATGCGCGGATGGGACATGGCATTGCAAATGCGTTTCGTCATTTCTTTCTCAATCATTCCAAATCTTGAATGGATCGAACCGATCACAAAATCGAAGGTATTGAGAATCCGATCGGAATAATCGAGGGCTCCGTCTTTTAAAATATCAGACTCAATCCCGCGGAAAATTCGAATCTTTCTAAATTTCTTCTCCAGCCGGTCGAGTTCCTTGTGCTGTTTCTTAAGCCGTTCCTCGGAAAGGCCGTTGGCGTAAGATGCCGATTGAGAATGATCCGATATGCCCACATATTCATAGCCGAGTGCTTCGGCTCTTTGAATCATATCTTCCAAGGGAGCAACGCCGTCACTGTAAGTAGAATGAACGTGAAAAATGCCTTTGATATCTTTTCGTTCGATCAAATTCGGAAGCTTTCCGCTTTTGGCAGCTTCAATCTCGCCCCTGTTTTCGCGGAGTTCGGGCGGTATATAATGAAGCCCGAGCACTTTGAACATCTCGGCTTCATTCTTGCAAGGAATTAAACGTTTGCCTTTGAAAATCCCGTATTCGCTGATCTTAAATCCCTTCCGTTTGGCAATCGTACGCACGGCTACATTATGTTCCTTGCTTCCCGTAAAGTAATAAAGGGCGTAAGGAAACTCCATATCGCTAACGGTTCTCAAATCCACTTGAATTCCCGATCTTAAAATGACGCTCGACTTGGTTTCACCCTTCGCCAGAACTTGACTCACTTGAGGGTAAGCGGTAAAAGCTTCGTGAATGGCGCCGTGATGCTTTGTGCTGATTAAAATATCAATATCGTGTACGGTTTCTTTATGCCGTCTCAAACTCCCGGCCACTTCGATTCGGATGATCCCATCACCTGTCTTCGGCCCAAAGGGCCGATTTCTTAGAGGGTTTGCTTGATCCGCCTTCGGCGGATAGACAGGTGGTGGGATGATTTCCTTTAATTTTTTCAAATAAGCGACGAACTTATTGCTTTCTTCTAGCGCTTCTGAAATTAAAAAATAACCTTTGAACCGATTGTAGTGCTTAATCGATTCTAAAATCTTAGCTTGCAGCTTTTCGCCAAAGCCTTCAAGTTGAAGCAGCTTTCCCTTTTCACAGGCGCGCTGCAAATGAGCGATGCTTTTGATGTTCAATTTTTCATATAAAATCTTGGCGCGCTTCGGGCCAAGCCCCGAAAGATCAAGAAGCTCAAGAATTCCGGCTGGAAGGGATTTTTTAAGCTCGCTGTAATATTTGCATTTGCCGGTTTTAACCAGCTCCTTAATTTTTTCGGCAAGTCCTTCGCCGATTCCTTTAATTTGGCGGAGAGCGTCTTTCTCCACATAATCCGTGATATCTTGGCCCATTCCCTCTACAATCCGAGCCCCGTTGTAGTACGCTCGAACTTTAAAAGGATTTTCGCCTTTAATTTCGAGCAGCTCGGCGATTGCTTCCAAAATTCGGGCGATTTCTTTGTTGTCCATAGCTTTGAATATAGTACTAAATTTCGATACCCAATGCTATAATCCCATCACCTGCTTTAGAAAAGCGTTTATCATAAATCCAAACGCTTTTCTATTTCTAAAAGAAATCTCGCCGGTAGGTGATGGCAACAGAAGCGGCGAGGAAAGCAGGTGATGGGATAATTTCGCTCCAATGAAAACCTTGATTGCCTCGCCCGAAATTGAACGCTACATTCAAAACCTTTACCCCGTAGAAGATCCAACTTTAAGCGAGATGGGAGAGCTGGGGGAAAAAACTAATTTCCCAATTGTAGGGCCTCTCGTTGGAAGGCTTCTTTACCAACTCACCAAACTGACGCGCGCAAAAAATGTATTCGAGATGGGTTCTGGTTTCGGCTACTCCGCCCTTTGGTTCGCTCTCGCACTTCCGGAAGACGGCGTGATTCATCTCACCGATCAATCCACAAAAAATTCAGAGCTTGCGAAGCGGTTTTTTCTACAAGCCAATTTGGCCCACAAAGCCAGATTTCATGTGGGCGATTCGCTCGAGATTCTTTCAAAAATGCGGGAGAATTTTGACATCATTTTTATCGATATCGAAAAAGAACTTTATCCCAAGGCCTTGGATTTGGCCAAATCAAAGGTAAATGTCGGCGGACTTTTAATCGCGGACAATCTTCTTTGGTTCGGGCAAGTCCTCGAAAAACACGGCGACGCTTCAACTGAAGCGATCAAAGAATTCAACCAAAAATTATTCAATGACTGTAATTTTATCTCCACACTTCATCCCGTCCGAGACGGTGTCGGCGTAGCGTATAAAATCGCCTAGACTTTGCCTTCCTATGAAAGCAGTCGTTTTTAAAGAGCATGGCGGTCCCGAGGGGCTGATTTATACCGATATGCCGGAGCCCAAAATTGGGCCGGATGAAGTCTTGGTTCGTGTCAAAGCCTGTGCCCTCAATCATCTCGACATCTGGACCCGCCAAGGAATGCCCGGAATTCAAATTCCGCTCCCCCACATTTTGGGTTGTGACATCTCAGGTGAAGTTGAAAAAATCGGCGGAAACGTAAAAAATATTCCTACAAAATCGCGAGTCGTCGTTTCTCCAGGCATTTCGTGCGGACACTGCAAGTGGTGCGAATCGGGATGGGATTCACTGTGCAGCGAATACAAAATCATCGGTTTCCAAGCGGACGGCGGATACGCTGAATTTGTTAAAGTTCCTGCCCGCAACATAATTCCGGTTTCAAATCGTTATTCATGGGAAGAATGGGCGGCCTCGCCCCTTGTGTTTCTCACCGCATGGCACATGCTCGTGACGCGAGCGGAACTAAAAAAAGGCGAAACCGTTTTGATTCATGCCGCAGGTTCGGGCGTCGGAAGTGCTGCGATTCAAATCGCAAAATCGATGGGCGCCAATGTGATCACCACGGTAGGAAGCGAAGAAAAGGAAGAACGTGCCAAAAAACTAGGCGCAGACCATGTCATCAATTACAAAAAGATGGATTTCTCCAAACAAGCACGCGAGCTTACACGTGGAGAAGGAGTCGATGTCGTGCTTGAACACATCGGAACCGAAACATTTTCAAAAAGCCTTGCCTCACTTGCAAAAAAAGGACGGCTCGTCACGTGCGGCGTTACAAGCGGAGGCTTGGTTCAGATCGATCTCAGGTTTCTTTTCGTGAGACAGCATGCGATCATGGGTTGTTACATGGGCGGACTAAATGAATTAAAGAAGGCCATAGAGCTTTTAGAACAAGGGCGCGCCAAACCGGTGGTCGATCGTACGTTTCCGCTTGTTGAAGCACGATCAGCTCATGAGTGGATGTTGGATCGGAAAAATTTTGGAAAGATTGTGTTAAAGCCTTAAAAAGGGGACAGGTACGACGCGGCCTCGTTGCAAAAAAGGGGACAGGCAGGAAGTATTGCCTGTCTCCTTTTTTGAACGGACAAAATGCTTGATTTTCACCTTTTTAAATTTATAATAGCCGCAAGATACGCAATCAATCGTTATCGTTCATCCCACAACCAAAAATATCGACAAACAGGAGGCCGCAAGATGAAGAAAACAATTTTACTCGGAACTATTTTTTGTTTCATATTTTCAATGTCCGCGCAAGCGAAAGACGTTTGGGAAATGGCAGAGTCGCCGGTTTACAAAGAAAAATTTGCCGGCATGCTTGGACGTGGACTCCTGAACGTGGTCACTTGCTTTGCCGATATACCGGTTCAAACTGTCAATGGCGCCAAGAAAAATAAACCTGAAATTCTTGGAGCGATCGGCGGACTTGGAATGGGCGCTGCTTGCACGGTTCTGCGAGCGGCTTCTGGTGTCATCGACGTTGCGGGTTCCTGGATTCCCGGCTTTCATGGCGTTCCGGTCAGCAGAAGTTATGATAACTGCCTCGCGGCACGTGAGCCTGCTTATGCTCCTTCCGCAACCGTCTATCAGTCCTCAACCCCTGCAGCAACAAGCACAACTTCAGGGGACAGCCGGCTTAAGTACGTCAAAAAGTAACGAACGTCAGCGGGAAATTTTTAAAATTTCGTACGGAATAATTCCTGCAGGTACACGTACTTCGACCATCTCTCCAACGGAATGGCCTAACAAAGCTTTTCCGATTGGAGATTGAATCGAAAGCTTGCCTTTAGAAATATCGGCTTCATCTTCAGCAACAAAGCTGAAAACCACTTGATCTCCTGTTTTTTTATTTTTTAATTCGACTGTCGTTCCGAAATAAATCTTATCCGTCGGCGCGCCGGTTGTATCTACTACCTTTGCTCGAGTTAATTTCTCCTCGAGCGTACGAATCCTGGATTCAAGCTGAGCTTTCGCTTCCTTGGCCGCGTCATACTCAGCGTTTTCCCTTAAATCGCCATGAGCGCGGGCCCTTTCCAGTTGCCGCGCTACTTCCATCCGTTTCACGCTCTTCAGAATGCGGAGCTCTTCCTTCAGCTTT
>JACQQO010000073.1 GCA_016206955.1 Candidatus Omnitrophota bacterium | reverse complement strand
TGTGCTTCTTTTTCCCTCTCAGATAGTTTAGTCTTGATTGCGCCCCGAAAAGGGGACAGGCAGGAACTATTGCCTGTCCCCTTTTCGTTAAGTCACCTTTGAAATCAAAATATCCCCGAATTGTTTCTCCTGTGCCACGCGCGCAAATTTGGAGCGAATGAGTTCAAGCAGCGCTAAAAAAGTGGCGATCAATTCGTTTTTGGTAAATTTTTCCTTGAAGAGCTCGCGGAATAAAATAGAATCCCGACCACGCAGAAGGCCTTTGATCTCCTCAATTTTTTCTTCAATCGAAACAATTTCCTCAAATACTTCGTGAAAGGTTTCTTTCGAAATTCCCCCGAGCACGGATTGGAACGCGCTTAAGAGATCAAACAAATTGGCGCTGAACGTATCAATCGAAATATCTTCCGGTGAAAGATTCTTGAGATAGTAATCCGCCACTTGGCGCGTAAAAATTCTACCGCGTTCATCTTCATACATCCCCAGTTTTTTGGCCGCTTCACGGAACGTTTGATATTCCAAAAGTTTTCGGACGAGCTCGGCACGCGGATCCTCACCTTCTTCCTCCTCTTCTTCGGTCGGAGGAAGCAGCATTTTCGATTTGATGTAAATCAAGGTGGCCGCCATCACGAGAAATTCACCCGCAATTTCAAGATCAAATTGCTTCATCTGCTTTAAATAATCGAGGTATTCCTTTGTGATGACAGAAATTTCGATATTATAAATGTCCATTTCGTTCTTCTTGATCAGATCGAGAAGAAGTTCGAAAGGTCCCTCATAAGCCGGCAGACGAACCGTTAATGGGTCGTATGAATTTCCTGCATCGTCCGTAGGGGCGGGCCCCTGTGCCTGCCCGAAGTCCAACGGGCGCCCACGGGGGGGCGCCCCTACATCATTTTGATTTTCTTCTTCCATATTAAATCCCAATTCCTGCGGCATCTTTGGCTTCTGCCAAAGTTTGGGCTGCAATCGCTTTGGCTTTTTTGGAGCCTTCGATTAATAGGTCTCGAATTTGACTTCGCCTTTTCTCAATCTCTTTCCTGCGTTCATAAATCGGCTTGAGAAATGCCCTCAAATGTTTGGACATTTCCTGTTTACATTCCACACAGCCGCGAAGGGCGTTTGAGCATTCATGAGCCACCGTCTCGTGATTTTCTTTGTTCACCACGGTATGAAAAAAATAAACGGGGCAAATATGCGGATTTCCCTTATCCTCCCGCCGTTTGCGGGCCGGATCGGTTACCATTTGCATGACTTTTTTATCGACTTCCTCAGGCGAATCTGAAAGATCGATCGTGTTCCCATAACTTTTGCTCATTTTCCGGCCGTCTGTTCCCGGAACTTTCGGCGTTTTGGTTAAAATCGCCTCCGCTTCCTTAAAAACAGGCCGGAATAAAAAATTAAACCGGCGCGCGATTTCACGCGCAAGTTCCAAATGAGGAAGCTGATCTTCCCCCACCGGAACGGCATCGGCTTTGTAAAGCAAAATGTCGGCCGCTTGAAGGACCGGATAACCTAAAAACCCATGCGTTGAAAGATCTTTGGCCTTCAGCTCCTCAATCTGATCTTTATAAGTCGGATTTCGCTCAAGCCAAGAAAGGGGCGTGATCATCGAAAGCAGAAGCGAAAGTTCCGCGTGCTCAGGAACAAGGCTTTGTAGAAAAATAGTCGATTTTGCGGGATCAAGTCCGGCCGCCAAATAATCGATCACAACTTCAATCACGTTGGATTTGATCGGCGTTTTGGAGGCATACTCGGTCGTGAGCGCATGCCAATCGGCAATCATAAAGAAGGTTTCGTTCCCTTCAAGCCGCTTCCAATTTTCAAGGGCGCCCAGCAAATTCCCGATGTGAAGCTTCGCCGTTGGGCGCATTCCGCTTAAAATCCGTTTTGGCATCCTATCCCTTTGATATCAAAAGTGTTGTATCTTATCTTAGAAGTGCTGGGGTGTCAATTCATGGCGTGCTTTAAACAAATCGGACACGCCGCATGACTTTCTTGGCTGCCCGATGCAATTGGTGATCTGAAGTGACAAAAATTTCGGCATTGGATAGAATTCCAGCAGCTAACTGGACAGCATCCATAGTTTTTAAGGCGTATTGATGGATGAGTTGAACTGCCTTTTTTTCAAGATTTTCATTCCACACCACAAGAAGAAAATAGGCAAAATCCTTTTTGGCCTCTACGCGTAACCATTCGGCTTTCTCTGACGTCAAAATGTTGTCTCGCAGGCATCGCTCAATGGCTGCATTCATTTCGATCCATGTTACAGGTGACACCGCAATCTCCACAGCCTTGGAGAGAAGTCTTTCGAAAGCTGCACTTCCCGATTCATCTACGTACTTTTTGAAAAGCGATGAGGTGTCAATAAACAGTCTCACCGCTCTTCATCCCGTATCTTTGACACCGCACTGGAAAGCTTGATGCCTTTAACCTTAATTTTAGAAATCGGCCGTTTCCAGCCAGGTTGAGCCAGATTTTCATTGTGAGGAATTAAATCTGCTACAGGTGTACGCCGCTCTAGGATTACAATCTTTTCGCCTCGTTTGACAGCCTTAATGTAACCGGAAAAACCATGAGTTAACTCTCGAATTGTTACTTGAGTCATTTTCAGTCCTCCAGAAAAAGTATACATAATGTATGACATTATGTCAAACATTATTTGAGCCTTTCTATCTCCCAAGATCTTATTGTACGCGGAGAAAAAGGCCTTTGAGGTATTCGCCTTCGGGGTGGTAAATATTAATCGGATGGTCAAAGGGATGGGATGTTTTTTCGATGATCTGAACGTTCCGCTGGGCGTCTTTGGCGGCGCCGAAGACAATCTTTTGGAAGAGATCGGGATCAATAAAAGAAGAACAGGAGGAAGTAAATAAAATGCCGCCGGGCGAAAGGCGCTTCATGGCGTAAAGATTGATGTCTTTATATCCGCGCGAGGCCTGCTGGATTTGATTCTTATTTTTACAGAAAGCCGGCGGATCTAAAATGACGAGATCGTACGTTTCGGTATCTTTCCTTAAAAAATCAAACACATCTTCGCAAATGAATTTGTATTCACCCCTCACCCTCCCCTCTCCCCCAAGGGGAGAGGG
>JACQQO010000071.1 GCA_016206955.1 Candidatus Omnitrophota bacterium | reverse complement strand
TCTACATTATTGAACATCATCTTTTTTTGGTCCACCACGGTGGTATCGGTAAGTGCTGCCTCGTGAAAAATAACATCCACATCACCTAACTTATCCCATAAGACTTCATTCACGTCTTGTGCAATCAATTCGCCTTTGAAATTTTTTAGATTTTCAAAGTCGCTTGAAGAGAAATCATCAATGATCAAAACCTTGGCGCCGCGTTCCTCTAAAGCGTCTGCCAAATTAGAACCGATAAAACCTGCGCCGCCAGTCACAATGGCTCTCATACTTTCACCTTTTGTAAATGACGGGCCGTCCTTCTCTTTTCCGCTCCGACCCGCGTTTGATAGCTGATCGTTTTTAAAATATCTCCTGCCCATTCATACTGAATCCGAGACCTTTTTTCGTAAAGCTTTTTTTGGAGGACGTATCCTGCAATCAAAGGAAGTGAAACGGAAGGCTCAACAAATACCATCGACGTGGATGCCTCGCGATTCACTTTGCCCCATGATCTTGCTTCAGAAAGCGTACTCCCGCTTAAACCTCCCCAATGAGGTGAATCAGTAGTCATTTGAATAGCATACTTGTGTCCGCCGGTATCTCGGCCAAAAATATAGGCCATCACAATCGAGTCGTTAATAAAATTCTTAGGAACTCCGCCGGCAACATAAACGGCTGCGGTACACTTAGATTGAACCACAATTTGAGTCAACTCATAATTGTCACGAATTGAATTGATCGTGATACTTTTTCTCTTCTCGGCTAAGGCACGATGGTAATGCTCCGTAAGCCCGATTCCAATACTTGAATCATTTAATGCAGGAGAGAAAATAGGAATGCCTCTTTGGTAAGCCGTAGCCAAAATCGAGTTTGAATCTTCGATACTTTTAGAAAGCTCCGCCAAAAACGACCGGCTCGAATATTCTCCGGTTTCAAGGCGATCGGCAAATCGGCCGATTTTGGAATCCAGAAAAATAAACTTTTCCTCATCGACATAAGTATCATAGATTCGATCAATTAAAAGGTCTCTCAGCTTCCGATCATCCGCTTCCGGTGTTCCGCGATAATGATGAAACCCCAAAGCCTGATAATAATCCTGATAAAGAATAGCGCCGGTTGCGACAATTACATCCACAAGGCCGTATTCGATCATATCCCGAATCACCTTGCGCAAGCCCGCCGCAATTAAGGGGCCTGCCAGTCCTAGAAAAATCGTAGGGCGCTCGGGATCCGTGAGCATCCGCTCAAATACTTTGGCGGCAAGCCCTAAGCTTCTAGCTTGAATAGAGGCATGCTGAAATGATTCTACGAGTTCTGAAATGGTCCCAACCTTTTCAAGGTCAATCGACTCGATGGGACGAGAAAGAATCTCGCTTTTTTCTTTCTTGAGACGTGGAATTTGAAGATTTTTTGAAAATAAATGGGCCATCTCGATAGGGTATTGTAATGGGTTTGGCATGGAAAATCAATCGGGAAACGGGGTAAAAGGTAGAGACTTGAAAGAAGTTAAGCGCCTAAGATTTTTTTAATTTGTTCGAAAAGATCTTTTGGATCATAGGGCTTTGCCACATAACCAGCAACTCCCTCTGGCCCAAAGAGTTCGATCATGGCGGCTTTAGGCTTGCCAGAAAAAATAACAACTGGAACTTTGGAAGTATCCGGATTCCGCTTTAACTCGCGGATAATGGCGAAACCATCCATTCCCGGCATGATCACATCTAGAAGAATCAAATCGGGTTTAAAACTGACTGCATCTTGAACGCTTCGTTCACCGACGCTGGACGAGACTTCATAACCATTGGATTCAAGCCGAAGTTGGACCGTTTTGACTAAATCGACTTCATCGTCAATGATCATAATCCGCTTTCCCATAAATTCCTCTTTTTACTTGATATATATCGGTTAAACCGCTAAAAGCTTAAACCGTGCTTGCTTCTATGCTTTTGAACATAATAAAAAAACCCAATGATCGTTTTCCCATCGATAATTTTACCACTTAAAATCATGTTTTGTAAGCGCTGGAATGAAACAATCCTTCTTTCGATAAATTCATCGCAATCGAGTGACATGTCCGCGGGCGCCAGTTGAGTAGCCAAAAAAATATGCATGAATTCCGTTGAAATTCCAGGTGCAGGATAAAAAGAACCAATCTTTTTCCACCGTTTGGCTTTAAAACCGGTCTCTTCGATGATCTCCCTTTTCGCACACGCAAGCGGCGCTTCTCCCTGCTCCAAGGTTCCCGCAGGAAACTCCCAAATCACTTTTCGAACCGCCGTTCGATATTGCCGCACCAAAACAAATTGATCTTTGCCTAAGAGAGGAATAATCACAGCGGCTCCCGGGTGAAAAATAATTTCATGTTGAAATTGGTGTCCGTCCGGCGCTCGCATTTTGACGGCTATGAGTTTAAAAAGACGGGCTTGGTAAATTTGCTTCGCTGAAATTTGGACAAAACTCTTTCTTGTCTTTTGAGTTGGCATCGAAAGGGATTAAATCATTTAAAAGTTGATTATTACAGGGTCGTTTACTTTTAGCTTATAAATTCTTTCGGCCGAGTCATCTCTTACCGCAAGCTCCAAGCGATCTGAACTGTTCCAAACGGCAAAAAGTTCATCCGCTCTGCCGGCGCTAAAAAAGGATTTAAGGCTGACTTTATGTTTTTGTTTTACCTTAATCCTAAGCTGTGATTGGACCGAAGATTTTAAATCCTGCTTTACAATATTCGTAATTGCATTTCCAAAATGATCCACATAAATCACTTCACCTTCTAGCCGGTGTTGACCCATATGAACTTTGGGAACTGAAAACCGGTTCAGTTTCGAAAGAGGTAAAATAGGGCCGAGCGAACGAAAAATATTTTTCTGACTCAGCCATGCTCCAGCAGGCGAAAAAATATCTCTTCCATGAAAAGTAGCACTGACTGGCTTTCTAAAATAACGTGGGTTGACCATAGCCCGGACTTCAAATTTCTTTTCCTCAGCCAAAACCATGCTCAAGATCCCGTTGTTCGGGGCAATTAAAAAACCTCGGGACGTTTTAACACAAATAGCCTGTCTTTGACTTCCTACTCCCGGATCCACAACGGCCACAACGATGGTTCCGACAGGAAGAACGGGATAAACGGAATGTAAAACAAATGCTCCTTCGCGAATATTTTGAGCTTTGATGTCATGGGTAATGTCAAAAATAGTAGCGTTAGGATGAATACTCAGAATGACTCCTTTGATAGAACCGGCGTAATGGTCTTTAAGCCCGAAATCAGTGAGGAGCGCAATAGGCCGTGTCACTTGTCGAATCCTTTTCTTTAAAGATAAGCCGATCGATTTCATCCACCAATCGATTTAAATGAAGTTTATGTTTCGCTGAAATTGCCACTCCTTCTGGATATTTTCTTTTGATCTGCTCGACTTGTACTTCGTCCAAAAGGTCTATTTTATTGAGTGCTAAAACGGTGGGCTTCCCGAAAGCTTTAAGTTCTTCCAAAACTTGATTCACGGATTGATATTGAAATTCATAAGTTGGATTTGCAATGTCTAAGACATGAATCAACGCATCTGCCTCTGTGACTTCATCCAACGTGCCTTTAAACGCTTCAATCAAAGCATGCGGTAATTGATTGAGAAATCCAACCGTATCGGTCAGCAAAATATCCTTTCCGCCCGGAAGTTTTAAAATTCGAGTGGTCGGATCTAACGTGGCAAAAAGTTTATCTTCCACAAAAACACCGGCCCCGGTCAGCGTATTTAAAAGCATGCTCTTGCCCGCGTTGGTATACCCCACAATCGCAATCACCGGAAACGCTTTCCGCTGCCTCCTTTTTCTGAGGAGGCTTTGATGAGTTCTGAGACCTTCTAAATCCTTTCGAAGTCGGCCGATTCGTTCTCTGATTTTTCGCCGATCCACTTCCAACTTTTGTTCTCCGGGACCTCTCGTCCCGATTCCGCCACCGGTCCTCGACATAATCACGCCTTTTCCAACCAGCCTCGGCATCAAATAAATCAGTTGAGCAAGTTCCACTTGAAGGCGTCCCGCACCTGAGCGGGCGCGGCGCGCAAAAATATCAATGATAAGCCCCGTCCGGTCGACGGCTCTAAGTCCGCTTAAAGATTCGATATTCCGCCCCTGAACCGGCGATAAGGGAACGTTAAAAATGAGGACATTAGCTCCAACGTGATTTGCTTTTCTTTTGATCTCAGACAATTTACCTTGCGAAACGAAAGATTGAGAAGTGGGCCGATCAATGGGGGCCATCACATGACCTACAACCATTCCGCCGGCAGAGCGCGTTAATTCAGAAAGCTCTTCCAGGCTCTCTTCCCCTGCACCTTTTTCGCTTCCCTTTCGCCAGACAATCACCAAAAAGGCTTTATCTCGTGGCATAATTGAATTATGGGGACACTTTACTTAATTCTGAATTAAGTAAAGTGTCCCCATAACTACACACGTACGACATCGCTTGTCGAAGTGCTTTGGGTACAAACCGTTCTCCGGAAACAGAAATCCAATGAATCCGCGGATCTTTTCGAAACCAAATGATTTGCTTTTTGGCAAGGTGACGCGTTCTTTTTTTGATTTGCCCTTTCACTTCATTAAGATCCAGTTTTCCTTGAAGATATTCTAAAATTTCAAAATACCCAATTGCGGCTCGCGCCGTTTGAGATAGGCCTTTCGATTTCAGCCGTTTTACCTCTTCAATCCATCCTGCTTCGAACATTCGATCCACTCGCTGCTCAATCCGCTCATAAAGTTCCTCGCGATCGCGGAGAATTCCAAACATAAGAAATCGAATTCCCTGTTCTTCTAATCCTTTAGTTTCTGAATTCCATTCACTTGGAGTCCGCTTAGAAAATTCATAAATCTCAAGCGCACGAATGATTCGCCGTCGGTCGTGGGGATGAATCCTACGAGCACGCTTGGGGTCGATTTTTTTGAGTCTCGCGTATAAAACCATAAGCCCTTTCTTTTGAGCCAATTGTTCAAGCTTCCTTCGAAATAAAAGATGCCTTCCGGGCTGCGGCGCCAGCCCGTCGATCAGGGCCTTCAGATATAAACCCGAGCCGCCGACAAAGATGGGAACTCGACTCCGAGAAAAAATCTCGTTCATCGCTTCTAGCGCCAAATTCCTGAATTCGAAAACGGAATATTCTGAACGCGGGGTAATCAGATCAATCAGATGATGGGAAATCAGTGTTCTTATCTTTCGCTCCGGTTTTGCGGTGCCGATGTCCATTCCCAGGTAGACTTGCATCGCATCGCAGGAGACAATTTCGCCTTTGATTTTTCGGGCAAGCGCCAAAGCCAATTCCGACTTTCCGCTGCCGGTGGGGCCTACGATGAAAAGCGCGGTTTGATTCATTACATCTTCTTGGGCGCGGAGACTCCAAGAATTTCAAGGCCGTTCCGTAAAACAATTCGAACGCAGTCCGTCAAAAGGAGCCTGGCCTTGGTCAAAGGCATATTTTCGCTGACGACACGATGATAGGTATAAAATTTATGAAAAAGCGCGGCCAGTTCCCTTAAATAATCCACCACACGGTAAGGTTCAAAGTGTTCTGCTGCTTGTTTGAGAATTTCGGGATACTGAGCCATTTTTTTGACCAAATCGATCGCTTCCTCTTCTTGAAGCAAGGATAAATCTGCATTGTGATCGATTGGGGCTTTGGCATAAGCTAAAATACTTGAAATCCGCGCGTGCGCATACTGGAGATAATAAACGGGATTTTCATCTGACTTTTGCTTCGCAAGTTCCAAATCGAAATCCAAATGGCTTTCCACTTTTCGCATCAAGAAAAAAAACCGGGTTGCGTCTACGCCCACTTCATCCAGCAACTCTCTCAAAGTAATAAATTCACCGGCTCGCGTCGACATCCTCACCGGGACGCCGTTTCGGTAAAGCGTTGCGAGTTGGACAATCAAAATATGAATTTGTTTGGCTGAATAACCAAGCGCTTCGCAAGCGGCTTTCAAACGAGGAATATAGCCATGATGGTCAGGCCCCCACAAATTAATCAAGGTTTGATAGCCTCGTTCGAATTTGGACCGGTGGTAAGCAATATCGGGAGCGAGATAAGTATACTCCACTGTTTTCTTTTTCAGCACGCGGTCTTTGTCATCGCCGAATTGGGTGGAACGAAACCAAAGCGCTCCCTCCGATTCATATAGGAATCCTTTTTTCTTGAGAACCGCTAAAGCTTTTTCAACGAGTTCCTCTCGGTAAAGAGAACTTTCGCTGAAATACTCATCAAAAAAGACTCGCATGTCAGCCAAATCTTTTTTAATTTCTTCGAGAATGGATTGAATCGCGTAGGCAGTCGTCGTTTCAAGTGCCTTTGATTCTTCAAGCTTTAAAAGCGAGTCCCCTTTTTCCTTTTTCAATGATTTTGCAATCTCAATTAAATAGGTACCTTGATATCCTTCTTCAGGAATATTAACTTTCCGATCAAAAAGTTCTTGATACCGAACCCAAAGGCTTTCGCCCAGTAATCGAATCTGACGCCCGGAATCATTGAGGTAAAACTCCTCATGCACTTCATATCCCAGCGCTTTTAAAATCCGCGCTAATGTATCACCGATTGCCGCTTGCCGGCCGTGGGCAATTGTAAGCGGACCGGTGGGATTTGC
>JACQQO010000069.1 GCA_016206955.1 Candidatus Omnitrophota bacterium | reverse complement strand
TAGCCTTCCGGAAGTACTCGCTCGCTGATTTCGCGAGCCTTCTCAATCGCCGTTGCCTGCGATTTTCCAGATCCCACATTGGCAAAAATCCCAATCGCTCGCTCGCGGCCCCGGCGCGTAATGGCAAGCAAGCTCGGGCTCTCTTTAATTTGAATCACATCGCCTAAGCGCACCATTTCACCGCGGTTATTCCAAACGTAAAGTTTTTGAATGTCCTCGGTCCTCGTTCTTTGTTCGTCAACCACTTGGACACGGACGTCATAGCGTTTGCCGCCCTTCGTGTATTTGGCAATTCGTGCACTGCCGATCATCGAGTTGATCGTTCGCGCAATTGATTCGATGCTCACTCCGCGTTCAAATGCTTTGTTCCGATCCGGATAAACTTTAACCTCAGGCATTCCCACAAGATAATCTGTGTCCACATCTTGAAACAATTTATTGTCCTTCATCTTCTTTTGAATTTCTTCGCTGTAGGCAACTAATTTTTCCCAATCTGGTCCCCGGATCGTGAATTCAACAGGGAAACCGCGTTGGGCTGCAAACCCACGCATGGATAAATCTTGAATGATTGCTTTGACGTCTGGAATTTTGTTGAATTCTTGGCGGAAATAATTCATGAGTTCTTGCTGAGTGAACCTCTTCTTTTTTTCCGGATCGATGGGCCTTTTCGCCGGTTCTTTGAACGTTAAAAATAACATCCCCGTGTTGACTTCTCCGCCGCCGAAGCCCCCCACGGCGCCGTAATACCTTCTGAGTTCCGGACGATTCATCGCGATGGCTTCGGCTTGTTTAAAACGTTCGCTCGTGAATTCAATCGAAGAGCCGATCGGCGTTTGAATTCGAGTCAGAAACATACTTTGATCTTGGGCTGGCACGAATTCCTTGCGAATGAAGGGAAGTGTCAATATCGAGGCGGCAAAGAACAAGACTGCTCCGATCAGGACTTTTTTCTTGTGGCGCAGCGCGAGAATGAGCCAAGTTCGGTACCATTCGGTCATTTGAGCCATTCCACGTTCAAAGGCCTTTCCGAAACGAGTTTTCCGCTCATGCAATTCAAGAAATTGTGAGCACCGCATTGGGGCAAGCGTTAAAGCCTCCAAAAGGGAAAGCCCCACAGCCGCTGAGATAGTCACCCCAAATTGAAAGAAGAATTTGCCAATGATTCCTTTCATAAATGCAACTGGGAGAAATACAGCCACGATGGCCAACGTGGCGGCGATGGCGGCGAAGGTGATTTGTTTGGCTCCGCTTGCAGCTGCTTCCACCTTGCCTTGTCCCATTTCCCGATGCCTGACAATATTTTCAAGCACCATAATGGCATCATCAACGATGATTCCGATCGCAAGCGAAAGCCCTAAGAGGGTGAACGTATTGAGAGTGAAACCGGCAAATTTCAAGACCATAAAGGTTCCTAAAATGGAAGTCGGGATTGCCAGCAGGATGTTGAGATTGGTACTCCAGGAACCGAAAAAGAGCCAGCAAACGAGCGAAGTCAATAAGGCAGATAAAATCAGAGTGAAAATCAATTCTTGAACAGAATCTTCGATAAATTTGCTGCTGTCGAAATTGATTCCAATTTCATAGCCGGCCGGCATTTCGCGCTGCAGTTCTTTTACCCGTTTCCGCACTCCCTTAGCTACCGCGACCGTATTCGCGCCTCGTTGTTTGCGGATTCCAAGGCCAACGGCCGGTTTTCCCATAATTCGAGATAACCTTCTAAGGTCTGAGAGGCCATCTTCGATTTTGGCCACTTCTTTGAGTAGAATCGGTTTGTAGATGGGCTGGCCGCCGCGTGTTGTAATTGCAATTTTTTCGAATTCCTCTACCGATCGAGCTTCCCCCATCGCACGCACATTGGCTTCCTGTTTTTCAGTTTCAAGACGCCCTGCTGGAATCTCCACATGTTCTTTTTCAACCGCTTGAATGATATCTTCAACCGTTAGCTGATAGGCATCCAACTGATTGGTGTCGAGCCAAATCCGAAGGTTTCTTTCCCGAAATCCACCCAGAAAAATATCTCCTACGCCAGAAATTGTTTTAAATCGGTCTTTCATTTGATTTTCAACGAATTCCATTAACTCCTGAAGCGGGCGCTCTGCAGTGCTGGCGATACCGACCCACATGATGGGCTGATCTTCGGGGTTGGATTTTGTGATGACGGGAGGATCGATTTCTTCGGGAAGTCTTCTTTGGGCTTCTGAAAGTTTGCTTTGAACTTCTTGGAGGGCTACGTCGATATCGCGTTCGAGTTCAAATTCGATCGAAATTTCAGCTCGGCCTTGGCGCGTGGAGGAAGAAACGTCACGCAATCCTTGAACGCCCATGATGGCGTCTTCAATGATATCAACCACATCCGTTTCCATCACTTCAGGTGCTGCCCCTTCCCACGTGACGCTGACGCTGAGGACAGGGAAGTCCACATCGGGCATCTGGCCTACCCCCATGCCTTTGAAGCTGAGAAGGCCGAAGAGCATAAGACCCAGCATGAGCATCCAGGCAAAAACGGGATTTTTGATCGAAATTTCAGATAACGTCACACCAATTCTCCTAACGCGATTTGAAAGCGCCAGTAGTTCTCTTTCATTTCATAGAAACTCTGATTGGCCTGGCGGCTCGCTTGGTGGAATTCTTCCAAAGCTTCTAAAACATCTAAGTTGCTGACCAAGTTTCGTGAGTATTCCTCTTTTTGGAGTTCATAATTTTGTTGGGAAGCATCGACGGATTCTTTCAGAGCTGAAAATCGTTCCTGCGCGGCCATCAAATTTTCATAGGCTTCTTTGATTTCAAGCAGGGCTTGACGTTTTGCCAGCGAGTAACCCAATTTCGCTTTTTTCCAATTGCTGAACGCCGACTTAATTTTCCCCAAGGTTCCGCCGCCGTTGAAAATCGGAATTTCAAATTTTAAAAGACTATCCCAGTCGATATTCGATTGGAAACCGTCCCGCTCTGTGTATCGATTGGCTTCCAGAGACAAAACAGGCCACAAGGCACTTTGTTCCACTACAATGGCTCGTTTAGAGACCTTAAGTGCTTGCTTTGCCGCTTTCACATCCGAACGGTTTTCACTGGCTAGAACAAAATCCGAAACGTATGGTTCGGTTTGAATGAAGGAGGAAAATTCGATATCAGAGAGTTGTTCAGGTTTGATATAAGTTCCAGTCAGAAACTCGAGAATGTGCCGGCCAATTCGGAGCGTATTTT
>JACQQO010000010.1 GCA_016206955.1 Candidatus Omnitrophota bacterium | reverse complement strand
TCTCAGTTCTTCACCCGTATAAGTGTAAGGATCGAGCCGAGCCGCTTTTTTGGCCAAATCTTTTTCACCGAGCATGTTCTCAAACCAAAGTGAGAAATCATTTGTCCCCTTTTCTAAACGAAGGCGCGCTTCAAACATGTGAAAATAAATCGAATGAATCGTCACTTTTTCCAAAGCCGAAACGAATTCTTCAAGTGAAGATGCCATGTAGGGGGTAGGCAAGATAAAACTGGTGGCTTTGATCAGATGAAGCTCGCCTCCCTCATAGGCTTCGCGCAGCGGCTTTTTTGTTTTATTCAAAAAACTTTCGATCGTCTCAGCAATTTTATCCCGAAGGGCTCGAATACTCGCAAACTCACAGGTATTGATACTGGCGAGCTGCTCGCCAAGAGCTACTTCGTTTAAATTTTCTCTCACCCAGTACGCAAAGTCATTTGGGGGCTCTGGAGAAAGATATTGATGCTGCTGGAGAAAATGATGGGTATGATGGTAAATAATGGAACCGGGGACTGTTTTAACAAAGGCTAAAAGTTCACTTATATTTTTTACTTTTAAGCCCGTCAGTTCTCGAAGATGAAGCCGCGTGTAAAAATGAAAAGGTTCGAATGTTTTCGGCGGTTCAGCATCGGACATTAGATTTCCTTTTTTCTTTTTTGAGGGCAACCAAGTACTTTAAGAACTCAAATACTTCTTCAGTCGAACGAAGATAATAGCGGGCCTCGCTCGATTCATTTCCGTTCTCAGAGACTTTGACCCCAAGTCCCGTTTCCTTTAAGACTTTGAAAGCGTCTTCATCGGTTTCATCATCTCCGATATAAATGGGAAGCACCGGGCAATTCATTTTGAAGGCCAAGCACTCGAGAAACCACAACACCGTCGAACCTTTATCCCATGGGACGGCGGGTCTCACCTCCCATACTTTCTTGCCTTCGCGTAATACAATCTGTGAATGGTCCAAATAGGGAGTTAAAACCTTCGTCAATTGCGCCTTCGCAAGTGCAACATCCTTCTTGGAAACGAGCCGATAGTGAATACTCAGTGTGATGGTTTTATTCTCAATGAAAATACTCGATATTCCTTTGAGGGCTGATTGCAGTTGGGCGTCAATTTCTGAAATTAATTTTTGAGTTTTTTGATCAGCCGGTTCGATCTGCCCCGTTCCGACTCCTTCCAATTCAAATCCATGATTGCCCACATAAATTACGTTTGAAATGCCGATTTGTTTTTTCAAATCCGCTAAGGAACGTCCGCTGATAATACAAACCCGGATATTCTGCTTTCGGCTCAACTGCTTTAAGATATTTTTATTCGATTCCGTGAGCCTTGCCAGAGACGGGTGACGCACAATCGGCGTCAGTGTACCGTCGTAATCCAAAAAAAGCATGACTGTGTCTTTTGTAAGCTCTGGAGCAATTTCATCCCATGCGGATAAAAGATGCTTCATAACCTAAGCCTCCTGAAACTCAAATTTCAAAAGTTGAGACAAAATTTTCCCTGCCCAGCGGTAAATATTATTTTGTTCCACCACTTCGCGCATTTTACGCATTCTTTTCTCGCGTTCTTCCGCCTGCATTTCTAGCGCTAGTTGAATGGAATCAGCGAACGATTCTGGATCGTAGGGGTTAATCAAAACGGCGTCCGTGAGTTCTCTGGCAGCTCCCGTAAATTGAGATAGAACGAGAGCGCCGCTTAAATCTGAGCGCGTTGCCACATATTCCTTGGCCACTAAATTGAGGCCGTCGTGAAGCGAGCTTACGATACACGCATCTGCCATTCGATAAAGGGCGAGGATATCCAAATAATCCATATAAGTTCGCCTAAAGATGATCGGAACCCAAAGTCCTTGGTAATGTTTCCAATTAATTTCTTCTGCTAATGTATTTAATTCTTCATTGAGCTGCTTATACCGGGGGATTCGGATTCGGCTGACTTCCCCCAATTGGAAAAAAACAAATTTTTCTTTATATTCAGGATATTTTTCAAGAAACCGGTCCAGGGCGCGAAACTTATCCGGGATTCCTTTGGTGTAATCCACACGATCAACGCCTACGATCAATTTTTTATCCCCGAGCGCAAACTCGGAACGGATGCGTTCCATGCGCTCCTTGACTTCACTAGATTCGGCTTGTTTCGAAACGAGTTCAAAATCAATTGAGATTGGGAACGGGCGGACGAACGTTTCGTGGTTTTGATACGTGACGGAAGTCTTTTCTCGGTCAATGCGGCTTTCAATCTCCTGATCAACGGTTGCCAGAAAATTATCGCAGTGATTTCGAATTTGAAAACCCAAAAGGTCGTAGGCCAAAAGACCTTCCACAATTTCCTTTCTCTGGGGGCAAATCCGGAATGCTTCGGGATTGGGCCATGGAATGTGCCAAAAAAGCGACGTGATGATATTGGAACCATTCGCTTCTCTCAAATATTTGGCAACCAAAGGAAGATGAAAATCATGCACCCAAACAAACGCTTTTTGATTTCCGACTTCCTTCAGAATCGTCTCGGCAAACATTTGGTTGACCTTCTGATAGGCTTTCCAATCCGAAGCGTTAAAATGCGGCCGCGTATAAGCGACGTGCGAGAGAGGCCAAAGCCCTTCATTGGCATAGCCATAATAGTAGCCATCTAAATCTTCTTTTGAGAGAAAAATTCTGAAGAGATCATAGGATGGATCTTCTGGCGGCAGCTTCACTTTTCCATTTCCGTCTACCGCAAGGCGGTCATGAGGGCTGGTTCCAACGGCAATCCAAGTGCCCTTGACCGCTTGAAGAACGGGATTGAGCGCGGTCACCAACCCTCCGGGCTGTCTTTGGCAAATGACTTTGCCTCCTCTCAGGACATGGCTATAGGGCTGGCGATTCGAAACAATCACCAAAAGGTAATCCGCCATCCTTGCCTGAATCGTTTCTTGAAGACGTTCCTTAGTCCACATGGGGTTCTCCTGCTTTGACCAATGACTCCACGATACGAGAAGAAGGTATTCTACGAAATGAAAGGGTGGTAAGCCAAGGAAAAAGAAAAAGAGCGACTAAAATAGAAACCGCCGATCCAAAAACCACCGAAAAACCAAACCGCTGAGTAGGAGGGAAAGCCGACAAAAGAAAAATCCCAAATCCGGAACCAATGATGGCAAGCGAAGTTCCGATGGGCTGCCAAAACCTGGAACATACTTTGGACCATGCCTTCCATGATTCTTCACCTTTCTGTGACAATCTTCGGGAAAATACAGATAGATAAATCACGGAATTATAGGGAATTATAGGGACACTTTACTTAATTCAGGTTATCAAAGGTAATTA
>JACQQO010000070.1 GCA_016206955.1 Candidatus Omnitrophota bacterium | reverse complement strand
GTGGATAATAAACCGCTGCGGATACTCCTCGATCCTTAAGAAATTTGAACAAAGCATCGCGCTTTGCCGTGCGGATGACATATTGATGGAAGACGGATTTTCCATACGGAGTTTCAACGGGTACACTCAAAAAAGGGGACAGGCAGGAAGTATTGCCTGTCCCCTTTTTTGTAGGTCCACGCCTTTGCGGGGATGACAAACCGTCTTTTACTAACAAACGATGATACCTCTCAGCGGCATCACGCCTTTTTTTATTCCACTTCGCTAAATGTTTCAATTTCACATTTAAAACGGCGGCTTGAATTTCATCGAGGCGGGAATTAATCCCAATCAAAGGATGATGATATGAATGATCCATTTGACCGTGAAGATGAAGGCTTTTGATTTTCTCATAAAGCTTCTTGTTATTTGTCGTAAGCGCGCCGGCATCTCCCATCGCACCGATTGTTTTGGTTGGATAAAAACTAAATGCACCGAAATCCCCGAAGGTTCCCACTTGCTTTCCACGGAAAGTCGCGCCACACGCTTGCGCGCAATCCTCTACCACAAACAGTTTAAATCGCTTCGCAATCTTCAAGATCTCGTCCATTCCGCATGGATTTCCGTAAAGATGAACCGGAACAATCCCGCGAGTTCGCCCCGTCACTTTCTTACGAATAAGATCGGGATTGAGATTAAAAGTATCGGGTTCGACATCGACAAAAACCGGTTTTGCTCCAAGCCGGACAATGGCCGTAGCGGTTGCAATAAAGCTAAAAGGCGTGGTGATGATTTCATCGCCCGGCTTAACATCAAAGGCCATTAAAGCTAAAAGTAAAGCGTCGGAACCTGAGGCAACTCCGACGGCATATCGAGTGCCGACGAAACGAGCGAAATCCTTCTCAAGTTGGCTGACTTCTGATCCCAGAATGTAACGGCCGCTTGTGAAAATACGGCGCATGCGCGGAATTAACGCGGAGCGGATCTCGCGAAATTCGGCTTGAAGATTGAGCGGAGGAATCGTCATTGTAGAAACATTTTTACCGCAACGAGAAAAAGAAATACGGCAAAAATTTTCCGAAGCAGTGCTACATCCAAATTCATGGAAATGCCGGCGCCGATAAGCCCGCCGATCATCGCAAAAATGACACTAAAAATAAAAATGCGCCAATCCACGAAATTTCCAGAGGCGTGGCGGAAAGTTCCCACTAAAGCCGTTGGGACGATAATGGCAAGAGAAGTTCCGACCGCAAGATGCATATTCATCTTGAGCACGTAATGGAAAAGTGGAACTAAAATGAGTCCTCCGCCAATTCCCAAAAGCCCGCTAAAAATTCCAGCCAAAAGTGAAATGACGGCGGTCAATATTAAGATTGCCATCCTCGTCTCACTTTCTTCTTCGCTTCATCGAGGGCATAATTGACCAATTGATCGGCGCGGCGCATATATTCCTCTTCACGGCCGAGGTGGCTAAAAGAAGTACTTTGGAATTGGCGCTTCATTTTTTGAACTTCATCAAATAGCTTCTGCAGATTGTAATTTTTAAGCTTATACTCACCTAAAAGCTGCTTCACCACAAGCTCGCTATCCAGAAAACAATCGAGCTCCTCGGCTTTCAATTCTTTTGCCTGTCGCATACCTTCAATCAAGGCTCGATATTCCGCTACGTTATTGGTAGCTTCCCCAATGGTATCGGAATGCTCCAAGAGGATTTCGCCATCTTCACTGCAGATTAAAACGCCGATGGCCGCCGGCCCCGGATTTCCGCGGGCGCCGCCGTCTGTGTAGGTTTTGAGTTTCATGGAAGGAGTTAGTGTAAAGAAAAACCGCCCCTTTTTCAAGAGGCGGTTTTTCGAACTTAAGTGTTAAGTGCGGTCTCTTCGCACGTCCTTATACAATGTGCAGATACCGCATAATTAATACCACCGATACGATCACCAGTAACTGTGTGAACGGAATCAGCTGTGCGGTAAAGAAGAGCCCTGCAACTACACCTAACACGATCCCTGTAATCAGGCTTTTGTCGAGTTTCATCTTCCTCACCTCCTTGCTCGCTCTACCGGTAGCCTAACCACCTTCTAAATTCCGGATCAGGCTTTCTTCCCGCCTTATTAAGATACGACGGGTATGATCTGTCATAGTACTCCTAATCAGCTGTCGACTTGCCCTAACAAAAGCGTACCTACCTCTCTTGGCGAAGTCAAATCACCTCAAAGAACTAGAACTTAGCTAATTTTTATAAGCCTAGTAAAATGAATAACTTACATTACTTCTGTTAATGAAAAAATAAAGCCTATTTTTTTAAGGCTTCGATGTGGCTTAGAGGTAGATAAGGAGAAGGGAGATAAATGATAAGGTAATATTAAGGAGAAGTCTTCTCGGGGTCTTTTTTTTCCTTAAATTCCTGTTCCAAGTGCTCAATCTCCTTTTGAAGAGCGCGAATCCTATTTTTAAGCTCTCGAATGGGGTCCGGAAGGTCGCCGTGGTCAAGCATCGCCTCGCCGGCTACCCGCTTGCCATCGCGCCTGACAATCTCAGCGGGAACACCGACAACCGTGCAGTTGTCCGGAACCGAGTGGACCACCACAGAGCCGCCGCCGATTTTGACATTATTTCCGATCTTGATATTTCCTAACACTTTGGCGCCCACGCCGATCACCACGTCATTACCGATCGTTGGATGGCGCTTTCCCCGCTCGGCCCCGGTTCCGCCTAACGTCACCCCTTGATAAATCGTGACGTCCCGACCGATTTCGGTGGTCTCGCCGATCACAACGCCCATGCCGTGATCAATGAAAAAGCCAGGGCCGATTTTAGCGCCGGGGTGAATTTCGATCCCAGTAAAAAAACGAACAAGCTGCGCAATCAATCGAGGGAAAAAAGGAATGTGAAGTGTGCTGTGCAGAAAATGATTAACCCGGTGCCAGAAAATGGCATGGAATCCAGAGTAAATCAATAAAACTTCAAGCCATCCCAGAGGCGTTCTGGCGGCGGGATCACGTTTGAATACGGCTTTGTAATCTTCAACAATGTTAAGCATGGACGTATTTTATCACACCGCAAATCTAAAATAAATAATGTCTCCGTCCCGTACAATATATTCCTTGCCTTCAAGGCGGTATAACCCTTTTTCTTTGACGGCTTGCTGGCTTCCGTATTTCACAAGGTCATCGTAGCGCATCACTTCAGCACGGATGAAACCGCGTTCAAAATCGGAGTGAATCACGCCCGCCGCTTGTGGAGCTGAAGCACCTTTTTTCACCGTCCAAGCGCGGACTTCTTTTTCGCCGGCAGTTAAAAACGTAATGAGTCCAAGCAATTCATAACCGATTCTAATCAACTGACTCAAACCGGATTCCTCAAGGCCAAATTCTTTCAAATAAAGTTTGGCTTCCGCATCCGAAAGTTCCGCAACTTCGGCTTCCACTTTGCCGCACAGAACTACCACATGGGAACCTTCCCGTTCGGCAATGGGATGAATCTGGTCTACCAAAGATCCGCCTTTTGGCAAATCCGATTCATTCACGTTAGCGCCGTAGAGCATCGGTTTTTGAGTCATTAATTGGAGTTCGCTCAAAAATGGAATTTCTTCCTTCGTCCACTCGCCTTTTCGAACTGGTGTACCTGCTTCCAAAAGTTTCGACGCTTTTTGGGCAACAGAAAAAGCAATTTTCGCGTCTTTGTCCCCGGCCTTTACATTTTTTTCCAATTTTTTGATACGATTCGACACGGTCTCGAGATCTTTTAGGCAAAGTTCGGTCTGAATCACTTCGATATCCCGCATGGGATCGACGCTTCCGGAAACATGGACCACATTCGGATCTTCAAAGCAACGCACGACGTGTAAAATGGCGTCTACTTCTTTGATGTTGCCGAGAAATTGATTCCCCAAACCTTCGCCGGTTGAGGCTCCTTTCACAAGACCGGCGATATCAACAAATTCGATGGTTGTGGGTGTTACTTTCTCGGGCTTATAAATTTCCGCAAGTTTCTCAAGTCGTTCATCCGGAACCGGTACAATTCCCACATTGGGATCGATCGTGCAAAAGGGATAGTTCGCAACTTGTGCGCCTGCCTTGGTTAAGGCGTTAAAGACGGTGGATTTTCCCACATTCGGAAGCCCGACAATCCCGATTCTAAGTCCCATGACTCCTCAAAATAATCCTTGACATGACTTTAATTTTAATTAAAATAATTATGATTTAAATTAATACTATGAAAACTCTCAAACTCTACATCTTTTTAATCCTTTGCGTCAGCGCAGTATACACCAAAATGGCGCTCGGGCAAAGCTGGGAGCCTGTAAGCCGTCTGCCGATTCAAGGCCGTGTGGAATTTGTCGCCGTTCATCCGGCGCATTCTGATTTCCTTTTTATCGGAGCAAACGGAAATCTCTATGCTTCCTACGATCAAGGAAAAAACTGGAAGCGTTTAATCGGCCTCGGCGGCTCTGACGCTAAAATCAACCGTCTTTATTTTGATCGCGATCGGATGTTTCTTCTTTCTTCCGAAGGTTTGTTTGAATCCAAAACTAACGGAAAAAACTGGAAGAAAATATTCCGCGGCCGGGGGAAAGAAGAAAATAATGTGCTAAGCCTCAGCCGCGATCCCAAAAATCCAAAGAAAATTTATTTAGGTACTGCAGGCGGACTTTATCTCAGCCAAGACAACGGCCGCACATTTCAAAAAGAAGCAAATGAACTTTCGCGGCAGCTCATTCAAAGCATCGAAACCGACTACGATAACGGCGAACTTTTTATCGCCGGCGAGAGAGGGCTTTACCGTATGATCCAACATCGGAATCGATTGGATCGCGTCTACGTGACTCACGCCCCGGAGAAATTTGAGACGGAATCTGAGGTCGGAAATAATCCCAATCTTGAAATATCGCAAGGAGAACAAGTGCGTACCATTTTAATTACCAACCGGCCGTCTCCTGCCCTTGTGATTGGAACCCAAAAGGGGGTCTTGATCAGTGAAGATGAGGGAAACCAATGGGAACGGCTTCCGTTAAGCGGCCTTCGCGATACACAAATTCTAGATCTC
>JACQQO010000067.1 GCA_016206955.1 Candidatus Omnitrophota bacterium | reverse complement strand
CAGGAAGCCTCCGTGGGGGGCCACAAAGTGTATGTGAGGACCGGCGAATACGAAGATCAAACGCTCGGTGAAATTTTTATCGATATGCACAAGGAAGGCGCGGCGTTCCGGAGCATGATGAACTGTTTTGCAATTGCGGTTTCACTCGGCCTTCAATACGGCGTTCCGCTTAGGGAATTCGTGGATGTCTTTACCTTCACGCGATTTGAGCCGCAGGGAGCAGTGGAACATCCCAATATTAAATTCGCGACCTCAGTCGTTGACTATATTTTCCGTGTCCTCGGAATGGAATATCTCGGCATGACCGATTTTGTCCACAAAAAACCCATTGATAGCGAACCACTTCCCACTTCAGTGAAACAACCTGCCATAGCAAAAGCAAGTCATCTTCCGGCGAGCATCGATCGTCGTGAGAATGGTCAAAGTACAGAAAGCACTCCGAAGCCGCAGAGTGCTCCCGAACTTGCGTTGATTGGCGCGCTCGTAAACACCCAAGAGCAAGCGCTCCAAAAAACCGGATCCGCCGCCGTTCTTTCCGATCATCTTTCGATGATGATGGGCGATGCGCCCATGTGCAATTTGTGCGGGCACCTCACGGTTCGGAGCGGGGCGTGTTACAAATGCCTCAATTGCGGCAACTCGATCGGCTGTTCGTAATCAAAAGTTTCCTTTCATAAAAGGCAGTTCTTAAGTGAACTGCCTTTTTTGTTTTACGGCAACGCCAAGGAGGTTCTGTCATGAATATCCCATGGGGATTTCAAGGGCTTCAAGAGATGATCAATTATCATCCCATCTTTGTTCATTTTCCAATTGTTTTCTTTTTTACTGCCATTGCGTTTTATTTTCTCGCCGCCATTTTTCGTAAAGAATACTTTTTGATCATGGGAAAAACGATGCTTTTGTTGGGAGCACTGAGTACGATTCCTGCGGCATCGACGGGATGGCAGGCGGCAAATTCAGTTCCTCATGGCGGAGAGTCCCATCAAATCTTAGTAGCGCATCAATATTTGGGATTTGCCATTGCTGGTTTGAGTCTTCTTTTAAGTGGTTGGGTTTTAATTTCAAAGACCGGAATTCCCAAAGCCAAACTGTTTTTTCTTGCGGCCCTTTTGCTTTTGGGTGCGCTCGTCGGCCAGCAAGCCGATTTGGGCGGCCGTTTGGTATTTTTACATGGGGTTGGAGTCGGTAAGAAAAGTATGATTCAACCGGCAGCGGGACATAAGACCCATGAACATGAGCATGGACATCATCCCCATCAGCATTAAATCTGCTAGTCAGGATTGTGGGGGAGTCGATTCGGATTGGGAATGGGAAGCGGCGGGACTTTCTTGAGTGTTTGTGAAATCGGCAATTTTTTGCCTCTATTGACACCTGGGGTTCTCTCGACTAAACTATCTTCTTCCAAACCAAGAGGTTAGATAAAATCCGCGGGAATTAAATCCCGCCTTTTTTCTCTTTAAAATCCATGTTTGTCGATAGTTCCATCAAAGAGTATCTCAAAAAACTTTCAAGCGAAGAGCCTATTCCTGGCGGAGGCGGCACTTCTGCGCTCGTGGCAGCGCTTGGAATTGGATTGATGCTCATGGTGGCTCGAATCTCCCTTAAAAAACAGGAAGGCGAAAAAAGAGAGAATTTGCTTAAAGTAATTGAGACTCTAGATCGGATGCAGCAAAACGCTTCCGAAATCATTGATTTGGACCCCAAAGTTTACGGGGAAGTCATGAATTCTTATTTGGAAGCCAAGAAAATTTCTGATCCTGAACTAGCCCAACAAAAAATCGAAACGGCGCTCAAAAATTCTTTTCGTCTTCAAGCCGATCTTGCCATGTTGATTGTCATGGCAAAGGAATTTTTAAGCAGCATCAATTCTTGCACGAAAGGCTCTATTCGTAATGACCTTCTTGTCGCAAGCGGCCTCCTCGACGGTGCTTTTTATGGAGCACTTGCCACGGCCAATATCAATGTGGTGTATATGAAGGATGCGAAAGAACGTGCCCACTGCGAGGAAGCAATGGCCAAATTGAAGGAAAGACATTCAAAAGCCAAATTTGAAATCAGATGGTAGAACTCATGGAAGCACAACTTCTTGAAGGAAAAAAGATCGCAGAGAAAATGAAAGTCGAAATTGAAAACCGCGTAGAAATACTTTCTAAAAAATTCCGTCTAATTCCGACTTTGCGTGCTATTCAAGTAGGGGAAGATCATGCTTCAGAACTTTATTTGAAATCTCAAAAGCGTGCCGCCGAGTCTTGCGAGATTCAACATGAAGTGACCACGCTTGCCGCTACGGCCGAGGAGAAGGATTTGATCGGTGAAATCGAGCGCGCAAATCGCGATCCCAAGGTGCACGGCATTATCGTTCAAATGCCGCTTCCGAAGTCCTATCGAATCGACCGTGTCCTCGACGCCATTCATCCCGCGAAAGATGTGGAAGCGGTTACCACAAGCAATTTAGGTAAACTTCTCATTAATAAAGAAGGCCTTGCCCCTTGCACCGCAAGGGCATGCATTCGTTTGATTGAAGAAACCGGCGCCAATGTTTACGGCAAGGAAGGTGTTGTGATTGGCTCGAGCAAAGTCGTCGGAATGCCGACGTTTTTGCTTCTAATCGGAAAAAAAGTGACGAGCACAATTTGTCATACGGGAACTTTTAAATCGGGGACACTTGAATCTCACATTCGACGGGCAGATGTCTTAGTCGTTTCGGCAGGCAAACCTAATTTAATTCCCGGTGCTTGGATTAAACAGGGGGCGATCGTCATCGACGTCGGAATCAACCGAGTGGACGGAAAAACCGTCGGAGATATCGAGTTTGAAACCGCGAAAAAGCGAGCGGCGTTTATTACGCCGGTTCCGGGAGGGGTCGGGCCGCTGACCACAATGACACTCATGGAAAATTTATGTTCATTATTGGAGAACGTATTAATCCGGCCGGAAAATCTAGCTTAGCTTCTGCCATTCGCGAAGGTAAAGAAAATGTGATTCAAGAGGAGGCGCAGGCTCAGGAGCGCGCCGGCGCCGATCGTCTTGATCTTCAAGTTTATCTTCCTGACCTTGATCGGCGGAAGGCGATTAAGATGGTTGTTGAAAGTGTGCGTTCTGTATCACATCTTCCGCTTGTCATCGATGAACGGGATCCTGAAATCGTGGCGGCTGGCTTGCAAGCAGCCGGAATGAACGCATCCATTAATTCTCCGATTGACTGCCAAGCCGATGCAAGAATTTTTTCTTTAGCGAAAGAGTCTAAAGCCGAGACGTTCTTTCTTCCTTTAAACCAAAACCGAATTCCGCTGAGCACAGAGGAGCATCTTGAAACAAGCGGCTTCATTCTGAAACGTTTTGAGGAACATGGGATCCCAAAAAATCGTATTGTCATAGATGCTATGGGGTTGGCTTTGAAACAGGTGAAAAGAAAAGCGATCGATGTGCTTGAAAGAATCAAACGATTAAAAGCAGAATTGGGAATTCAAACAGTGATGGGCTTAAGCAATATTTCTTACGGCTTAAAGGATCGCAGTGAGTTGAATGCGCGGTTCTTAAAACTTGCCCAAGGATGCGGTCTTGATTTTGTTATTTGTGATCCACTTCAGAAAGAAGTGATGGCCGTGGCGAGAGCAAAGGCAGAAATGTCCTCGCAGGCGGAAATGAAAGAATTTTTTGAATTTGCAGAAACTTGTTGGGCGTAAAACGATGCCCAAGGTAACGATCAAGGATATTCTCAACCAAAAGCAGAATGAGCAGAAAAAAATCACAGCGCTGACTGCTTATGATTTTCCTTTCGCCAAATTGGTGGACGAAGCGGGCATCGATATTGTTTTAATCGGCGATTCCGTGGGGATGGTTTGCTTGGGGTATGAATCAACGCTGCCGGTGACCATGTTCGATATGATTCATCATGTGAAAGCCGTGAGCCGGGCCGTCAAGCGCGCCCTTTTAGTGGCAGATATGCCATTTGGTTCTTACCGCACAGTTCGATCTGCCGCCCGGAATGCAAACCGCCTCGTAAGGGCAGGGGCAGAAACCGTCAAATTAGAAGGCGGGAGAAAAATTCTTGCGCAGGTGAAAGCTCTCGTTCGGGCTCAGATTCCGGTCATGGGACATTTGGGAATGACCCCTCAATCGATTGCAGAATTGGGAGGGTACAAAGTTCAGGGAAGAACGAAAGAAGAAGCCGATCGGATCTTAAACGAAGCGAAGGCACTTGAAAAAGCAGGTGTTTTTTCCATCGTTTTGGAGTGTGTCCCAAGATCGGTGGCGAAAAGAGTCACGAGCGCCCTTCGCATTCCAACGATTGGAATTGGCGCCGGGCCCGACACCGATGGGCAAGTGCTTGTGCTTCATGATCTGCTGGGATTTGAGTCACGCGTCCATCCGCGTTTTGTGCGCCGCTATGCGGAAGCGAACCAAATGATTGCGAAAGCACTCAGAGAATATCGAAACGACGTTTTAAGAAAAAAATTTCCGAGCGCGAAAGAAAGTTTTGAGGGCTAATGGCTTATAAAATTTTAGTAGCGGAGAAAGATTCGGCAAGCCTCGCCTTGCTTGAAACGCGCCTGAAAGCGCGGGGTTATGATGTGTTCTTAGCGACCCATAGTGACGAGGCGATTCGGCTGGTTCAAAAAGTGCGTTTTGATCTGGTCCTCATTGCTTCTGCAATGGAGCCGGTTGATGGAGTGGATTTGGCACAAAAAATAAAGCAGACAATGAAAGGATTGGGGGTATCGATTATTTTGATTGCAGATGAAAATGAAATCAGCGAGCTTGTCTTGAGTCGCGAACATGGATTCGACGATTTTTTGATCAAACCCTTTGATGCTTTTTCACTTCAACTCAGGATGATGCTCAATCTTACCCGCGCTCGGGAACGGCTTGAGGCCAATCCACTCACCAGTCTTCCGGGAAGCATTGCGATTGAAGAGAATATTCAAAGACGGCTCGATCGAAATGAAGTTTTCTCTGTTTGTTACATCGATATCAATCATTTCAAATCGTTCAATGACCGTTATGGTTTTAACCGCGGGGACAGCGTAATTCGTCACTTGGCTCAGTTAATTTCGAAAAGTTTGGAAACGACAGGGGCAAAGCAAACTAGTTTTATCGGCCATATTGGCGGCGATGATTTTGTGGTGATTACCACCCCAGAATTAGAGGCCAGCTTCGCCCAAGAGTGCTTGCAGGAGTTTGATCGGATCATTCCAACTTATTATGAAGAAGCAGATCGAAAGCAAAAATCTGTTTTTGTGAAAAATCGAAATGGCGTTCCAATGGCGTTTCCGTTGATGAGCCTTTCGATCGCTGCCATTACGAATTTGCATCTGCCTTATCGAAATGTAGCTGAAATTTCCAGCGACGCAGCCGAGGTGAAACAGTATCTGAAGACTCAGCCTGGAAGTCATTATCTCAGAGACCGACGCGCGAAACCGGTCAGTTCGCTTGAAGAATCCATGGAAATTCTTTCCCAGAATCAGGATAAGAGAAAAACGACGACCAAACCGCTCGGACAAATGTTGCTGGAGATGGGCTTAATTACGGAAGAGGAGTTAAACCATGCGGTGCGCCGCCACATTGAGACGGGCGAACGGATCGGACAAGTTTTAATTCGGATGAACGTGGTTACAAGCGCTGATGTGGGGCGTTTTTTGGAAGAGAAACTTAACGTTTCTTATGTGAGCCTCAGGGGTCATGCGCTTTCTGAGGACCTTGCCCGGATTTTAACGGAAGAGTTTATTCGAGCCCATCGAGTGGTGCCCTTGGCGCTTGGGGACAGTTTTCTTGAACTTGCGATGGTGGATCCCGTCAATCACGATACGATTGCCTTGGTTGAAGAGATCAGCGGTCTTAAAGTGGTTCCTAAATTCGCGTTGGAAAATGAATTTGAAGAATTTTTGGAGAAAAATCATCAATGGCTGTCATAAATTATTATCCGGCATTTTTAAATTTGAAAGGGAGAAAAGCGCTTTTACTGGGCGGAGGAGAGGTGGCACTTAGAAAAGCACGCGTCCTCGTTCGTTCAGGCGCGAAGCTGGAAGGAATCAGCCGCGATTTTTCGCCTGCATTTCTTCGATTCGCAAAAAGTAAAAGAATCCGAATTCGATATGGAAGTAAGCTTCCAAAATCATTAAAGGGAGTATGGCTTGTGGTTGCGGCCACTTCAGATGAAGCTCTTAATGAGCGCATTTATCGGAAGTGTGTTCGGGAAAATATTTTCGTGAACGTGGTAGACGATCCAAAACATTGTACTTTTATTGTGCCTTCCATCGTGAGGCGCGGAGCTCTTCAAATCGCGATTTCTACGGGAGGGGCAAGCCCCTTCTTAGCGAAAATGCTGAGGAAAAAATTGGAAGTGCAGTTCGGTTCATCTTACGGGAAATTGGTTCAAAGCTTAGGTCGTGAGCGCGAGAAAGCAAAACGTTTGATCAAATTTGGCAAAGAACGTCGGAATCACCTGATAAAATTGGTAAAAAACGTATGGAGCTGACCATCTTTTTACTTTCTATGGTTGTGAGCGCTTATCTTTTGGCGTTTATCCTCTTCATCATCGAATTTGTGAATACGGAGCGGAAGCATTTTAGATGGGCGAATCGCTTTGTAGAACTTGGATTTTTGGTGCACACGCTTTTGATCTTCGCTCAAACCGTTGTCATACGCAATGTGTCTAGTGATTTTCATCTTCCGGTGACAACACTCGGCGAAGCTTCTGGATTTTTTGCGTGGTCGCTCGCTTTCATTTATTTGATTTTGCTCCGGCAACGAAAATCAGAAATTTTCGGTTTGGTTTTAGCACCCATTCTTGTTTTGTTCCTGATTCCTTCTTTCTTCCGGTTTGAAATCAACCCCGCTCTTCTCAAGCATCATCACAACGGATACTTTTTGATACACATTCTATCTGCCTTCTTCGGCTACGCCTGCTTCGCTCTCTCCTTTATCGCGGGTGTGCTTTATTTGAATTTGGACCGCGCGCTGAAGCGAAAAGCTTCTTTCAGCTCCTATCACAGGTTTCCCTCTTTGGAAGGATTGGAACGATTTATTTTCAAAACGATTTTATGGGGGATTGTTCTTCTAGGCTTTGCGATCATTTCTGGGGCCTTGTGGACTCAAAATGCATTTGGCACTTTGATTTTGCGCGAGCCTAAATCCTTTGCGAGTCTTCTCACATGGAGCGTTTATTTGGTCTTGGTTTATTTTCATGAGATTCGCGAGAGAAAGGGAAGGCGAATGGTTCAAATGTCTTTGGGTGCTTTCGTCTTGGTGCTCTTTACGTTTTTGGGAACGAGCTTCTTTCAAAAAGGGCTTCACGCAGGGGTTGGGTGATTAGATGGATTTGGTATGCATTGGTCTTAATCACAAAAGTTGTCCGGTAGAAGTAAGAGAAAAAATCGCGTTTTCAGAGTCTGCGCTTTCGCGCGCGCTTTCTGAGATGCGCCAAATCGAAGGGCTCCGCGAATGGTTTGTTTTGTCGACGTGCAATCGCGTGGAGCTTTACGGCCGCGGATTTTCTGGCGTTGAGGAAAATTTAATTCAATTTTTGGCTGATTTTCACGGTTTGGAAGGATGCCAGTACCGGACGTATCTATATTGCCATCGAGGACGCGAAGTGGCCCATCATTTATTTCGCGTGGCAAGCGGCCTTGATTCTTTAGTGATCGGCGAAAATGAAATTTACGGCCAAATTCGCAATGCGTTTCGGCTTGCCAATGAATTGGGTTCTCTCGATTCGATTCTTTATCAGCTCGTCGAGCGCGCTTTGCGGATTGGAAAAAAAGTGCGGTCTGAGACCAAAATCGGCGAAGGCGCGGTGAGCGTTTCTTCTATTGCAGTGGAGCTCGCTGAGAAAATTTTTGGGAAACTTACGGGTGAGCGGGTTTTGATTCTCGGAACGGGGAAAATGAGCGAGCTTACGATGAAGCATTTGGTTAAGGCCGGTGCAGGAGAAATCATCGTGGCAAGCCGCACGTATGAGCGTGCGCTTGAACTGTCTCAAAAATATGGAGCAAAACCCATCGGTTTTGACAGCTGGCTCCGTGCCTTACGGACGAGCGACATTGTGATTTCCTCTACGTCTGCGCCGCATTCGATTGTGAAGTTTGACGATGTCAAAAGCATGATGGCCGAGCGCCGCCACAAGCCGCTTTTCTTTATCGATATTGCCGTTCCTCGGGATGTTGAATCGCGCGTGGCTGAAATCGACGACGTTTATCTTTACAATATCGACGACTTGAAAACGGTTTCCGAAGCCAATTTGCGGATGAGAAAAAAAGAAATCGCCAAGTGCGAGGGGATGATTCTCGAAGAACTGGAATCATTTGATCAGTGGTACGAATTTTTGGAAGCGGGGCCTGTCATTCAGAAACTCACGACCTATTTTGATGAAATCGTCGCGGCGGAGGTTCAAAAAGCAGTTTCAAAATTTAAAGGTAAAGAAGAAGATCTTCAAAGGCTGATTCAAAAAATCAAGGCTGCGCTCCTTCATACGCCGGTTGAAAAGTTGAAAGAATCCGCGAAAGTGGGTGCAATCGAGCGCTATTTGGAGACACTTCATTCATTGTTTAAGTTGGAACAGCGTAAACCCAACGAATATGAAAAAGAACAGAAAAGAGAGAATGTACCGTCATTGCGAAGGAGCGAAAGCGACTAAAGCAATCTCCGAACTGAGATTGCTTCGGCATCACTTAGAACGCTGCCTCGCAATGACGTCGCTTTTTGCATAATGAAATCTCTCATTAAGATCGGAACTCGCGGGAGCAAACTTGCACTTTATCAAGCTGAGCTTGTGCGCGCGAAGTTGAGAGGTTTGTTCCCCTTGGTTGAATTTGAATTGGTTAAGATTCACACGAAAGGGGATATGATCCGGCACGCCTCGATCGGTTCGATTGGGCCCGGCATCTTTACGCACGAAATCGAAACAGCCCTTTTGGAAAACCGAATTGATCTTGCGGTCCACAGCGCGAAAGACTTGGCGACCGATCTTCCCGAGGGACTCGAACTCGGCGCGATCCCCTATCGCGAAGATCCGCGCGATTGTTTAGTCGCCCGCGAAGGAAAAACGCTTGAGCAACTCCCTTATCAAGCGCGGATCGGAACGAGCTCTTTGAGGCGTAGGGCGCAGCTTAAGAGATTAAGACCTGATCTTGAAATTTGCGAAATGCGGGGAAATGTCGATTCGCGGCTTAAGAAAATTGAAGCTGGAGAATGTGCGGCGATCGTTCTTGCGCATGCAGGATTAATGCGGCTTGGGCTTTCTAATTTTGTGACTCAAATTTTTGAAGAGGAAGATTTTCTTCCGCAAGCCGGACAAGGTGCGCTTGCGGTTGAAATCAGAACAGGAGATTTGGAAACTAAAGAATTGGTGAGGCCGCTCAATCATGAACCTACGTTTAAGCGTGTTCTCGCCGAGCGGAGTTTTCTGAGGCGGCTTGAAGGCGGATGCCAAGTTCCAGCGGGGATTCGATCGAAGATCGAAAATGGCACCTTAAATCTCAAAGGAGCTGTCTTTTCTTTGGAAGGAGATCAAGCCGTGGTTCACAGTATTTCAGGGCCGATTTCGGCAAGTGAACCATTGGGCACGGCCTTGGCGGATCAACTATTGAAGGATGGCGGAAGGAAAATTTTGAAAGCGATCAGAGATTATGTCGCAAAGAAGTAGTGGTAGAAAAAGAGGATTGGTTTCGATTGTAGGCGCAGGGCCGGGTGATCCCAAGCTTTTGACGCTCAAAGCAAAGGAAGCGCTTGAAGCGGCAGACGTGGTGGTCTACGATTATTTAATTCACCCCTCCATTTTGAAACATGCGCCTCGAGCCCAGCAGATTTACGTGGGAAAGAGAGGAGGCGACCCCGATTCTACTCCCCAGAAATCAATCGAGCTCCTGATTGCAAAGCTCGCGCGCCAGGGAAAGCGAATCGTCCGTCTGAAAGGAGGCGATCCGTTTATCTTCGGGCGCGGCGGCGAAGAAGCGCTTTGGCTTGCGCATCACAAAATCCCGTTTGAAATTATTCCGGGCGTAACAGCAGGGGTTGCCGCTCCAGCTTATGCGGGTATCCCCGTAACGCACCGCGGACTTGCCTCGGAAGTAACTTTTATTACTGCTCATGAAGATCCGCGAAAAAAGCCAAGCATCAATTGGAAGGCGCTTGCTCAGCTTCAAGGTACGCTTGTGCTTTATATGGGAGTCAAAACACTTCCTGAAACCGTGCGGTTACTTCTGAAGTACGGTAAACACTTGAATACGCCGGTTTCCGTCATTCGATGGGGGACGACCGGTGAGCAGAAAACCGTAACGGGCACACTTCAAACGATTGTTCGAAATGTAGAAAAAGCCAAATTAACGGCGCCGGCCTTGACCGTGATCGGAAATGTCAATCGATTGCGGCCCAAGATCAAATGGTTTGAAGAAAAACCTCTTTTTGGAAAAACGGTT
>JACQQO010000065.1 GCA_016206955.1 Candidatus Omnitrophota bacterium | reverse complement strand
GCTGTAAACACATCAATGAGATGCTGAACAGGAATGTTAATCAATGTGGATGGGAAAAGATTCAAATGGCGGCGGACTCCCTTCGGAAGGACCTTGGCGGCGGCAATGCAGATTTGAAAACACCTGTGATCTACTAAAGTCAGAATGTTGTTCTCAAGACACATCCGGAAAAAATCTTCCGGCGGCATATCAATGTCATTTATGGAAAGGTGACTTAAAAGTTCATAAGCGACCTTGCGTTCATCCGAAAGTGCTAGAATGGGCTGCGAAAAGACATGAAATTTGTCATTTCTCTTTAGAGCGTCAAGCACATCTGAAACAATCCGGTCGTTTCCTCGTGATAGCCAACCATTGTCATGTCCATAGGAAACCCTGTTTTTTCCTTCTTTTTTACTTCGATGAAGTGCCATCTGAGTATCGACTAAAAGTTCGTCAATGGAAGAAGTTGTCTGAGAAATGCTTGCAAGCCCAAGACTTGCTGTCACCGTCACGGGGCGGTTTGAACCCATGGAAATAGAATCTTCCGAAATAGCAAGCCGCACGCGTTCCGCTATCTTTAGACCCTCTGCCCATCGAGTTTCCGGAAGGAGAACCATAAATTCATCCCCGCCAATCCGTGCGACATAGTCAGTCGTACGTAAGGCGCTACTTAACCTTCGAGCGACTTCTTTTAACACAACGTCTCCGACTGCATGTCCTAATGTGTCATTAATTTTTTTAAAATTATCGAGATCGACCAACAAAACAAGAAAACTAGTACCCTCACGGTGGGCCCACTGAATTTCCCGGGAAAATGCCGTTTGCAACCCTCGCCGGTTTAAAAGTTCGGTCAAAGGATCCAACAACGCAAGGCTTTCTAAGCGTGCGTTCGCGGTGTCCAACTCCCTTTTAATTCGATGGCGTTCGACCGCATGAAGCAAAACGCGCGAAAGAATTTTTAAATCCAAATCGCTTTTAAACAAGTAATCTTGTGCGCCTTTCCGAAGCATCTCCTGAGCAAGTTCTCCCTCATGAGTACCGGTCAGAATAACAACCGGCAAATGGGCCGCCTGGGCATAAAAATTTTCAAAGGTCTGGGGCGCAGATTGGCTATCCGGTAAAGAAAGGTCGAGTAAA
Organism: Candidatus Omnitrophota bacterium; assembly: GCA_016206955.1. Taxonomy (GTDB): domain Bacteria; phylum Omnitrophota; class Omnitrophia; order Omnitrophales; family Danuiimicrobiaceae; genus 01-FULL-45-10b. Next base: position 6,687 of record JACQQO010000065.1, on the reverse strand, counting down.
ACAGCGTCAAAATTTTTCCCGGTCTTAATTTTCGTGAGGCTCGACTCAAGCGTATTTGACCACTCTACTTCGAAGGAAGGAATTTCATTGCACAATCTCTGCTGAAGGATAGCAGCATATTCCGCATTGTCTTCTATTAACAAGAGCTTGATTTTGGGTTTATCCATATCGGCTGTGAGTGTGACCTTTCAAATCTGATGAATTTAAGCCATATTCCGCTCTTTTAAAAGACTAACTGCCTCTTCAGTTATTTACAACTTAATCAAAGTTAATAAAATGCTAAAAGAAGTAGGGCTTAAGTTATTGTCTTTAAAAGACTTACAAAAACGCCGCTTTTTTCAGTTTATGATCCCCATAAATTATCCTCCGAAAATAAGGCAAAGATTGACTTTTTAAGGGTTTTGGAGTAATCTCTCCCAAGCTTTTTGGAGGTGTAACCCGGAAGATTCCCAAGGACTTATCAATCCGAAATCATTTCTAAAATTGATCAAAGAAGTGATTGGGTAGCAGGCGAAGTTGGAATACCGGCTTCTCCTGACGTTGGAAAAAGTAGTTAAAACAGCCTTTTAATTTTGAGCGGCATTTTTCTCGCCAAAGCGGGAAATTGCTTCTTGAAATTAAAAGGCATTTTTTTTAGGTATCTGAAATATCCGAAAGGAGGTGACAATCATGAAAAAAATGCAACTCGCTATTGCGGTTTTAGTCGCTGTCTTTGCACTTTCTCAGGGATCGGCGTACGCGAAATTGGTAGGTGGAAAAGTGGTCGGTGTAGACACTGGCGCCAACACAATTACCATCAGCCAAACAAATCCTGAAACAGGAGCTGAAGAAAACGTTGTCGTTTCTGTAAACGAGTCAACCATTTATTCTGGGGTCGGCTCTCTGGCAGAAGTGAATTCAGATGTAGAGGTTTGGGTTGATGCGGAAGAAGATCCTGCCACCAAGGCTTGGATCGCCAAGTCCGTTCAATCCGAGGTAACTGCCCCAGCCGCTGAAACTCCTGCGGCACCTGCCGAAGCTACTACTTAATCTTTTGAGTAGTTCCAGAAACCGCCTAATTCTATTTGTTAGAATGCGGGAAAGGTTCGAAAGGCCAGTCTTGATGACTGGCCTTTTTATTCATCCAATGAAAGAAAAAGAAAACGAATCACACTTACCCTTAAAAATAAAAAAGAGCCTTGATGCCTCGTGGAAGGAAGGGATTCCTGCCGCCATCATGCTTGGCATCATGGACTACTATCTCATCCCCTATGGCCTCTTCCTCGGAGCAACCGCTCAAGAAATTGGATTTCTCATCGCGTTTCCAAATCTGATTGCCTCAATTGCGCAACTGTTGGCCGTGAAAGTGGTGCGGCTGGCTGGAAGCCGACTAAAATTCTTAATCGGCGGCACGTGTCTCCAGGCAGCCATTTTAATTCCGCTTGCTCTCTTATCCCTTTTTCCTTTCTCGGGTCGGATTAAATCATTGATTATCTTCATGACCCTATTTAAAGTCTTGGGCAACTTAGTCGGAACTGCTTGGGGCAGTCTCGTAAGTGATTATTTAGCACCGGAAAAGCGCGGGCATTATTTGGGATGGCGCTCTCAAATCGTCGGAATCGCCGCTATTTTTGGAATTGCCGTCGCCGGCACTATTCTTTTCTTCACGAACCGGCGTTTCCCTGCTTTCGGCTTCTTGATTCTTTTTCTTTCAGCCTCACTCCTTCGATTTTTCTCTTCTTATCTGATGTCTAAAATGGTGGATCTTCCGAGTCACGCAGAACCCGGAAGTGATTTTACTTTCCTCATGTTTCTCAGACGTTTCAGGCAAAGCAATTTCGTCAAATATGTGCTTTACGTCGCAAGTATCACGTTCGCGGTCCACATGGCTTCGCCCTATTTCAGTGTCTACATGCTCCGAGATCTTAAATTCAATTATCTCAGTTATATGTCGATTCACCTTGCCGCCGTGATGATGGGACTCGTTGCCTTCCCTATTTGGGGCAAGCACGCAGACATTATTGGAAATGCAAAAATCCTTAAAATTCTAAGTTTCCTGATTCCTTTGATTCCCTTCCTTTGGCTTTTTTCAACGAATCCGTTTTATTTAATCGGGGTTGAAATGTTCTCCGGCTTCATCTGGGGCGGCTTTAACCTCTGTACCACCAATTTCATCTATGATGCGGTCAGTCCTGCCAAAAGAGTCAGATGCCTCGGTTACTTTAATTTGATCAACGGAATTGCAATCTGTTCGGGGGCTTCGCTCGGAGGATTTTTGGCGGAGCGCCTGCCCAATATTTGGGGATTTCCCTTGCTGACTTTATTTTTGCTTTCGGGAGTGATCCGTTACGCCGCCCACTTTCTTCTTTCCCGCCATTTTAGTGAAGTCAGAAAATCAGCCAAGGCAATTTCAAGCCTTCAGCTTTTTTTCAGCGTTCTCGGCGTGAGACCGGTTTCGGGACTGAATCGTGAGTGGAACGTTTTCCCAACCCCTCATCAATTGGAAACAAAGCTTCCTGAAATTAAAGATTAATGTAAATGAGCCGGCGGTTTTGGAGGCCAAAGGATGGAGGTTACCATGGATATCAACAAAGCGCTTGCGATAAAACCTAACGCTACGCCGATCGGCAAATGAAAAAAACCAGAGATGAGCATCTTAATGCCGATAAACACAAGGATGATCGACAAGCCATAACTTAATAAATGAAAGCGCTGCATTAATCCCGCAAGCGTAAAATAAAGGGCCCTTAAACCCAAAATCGCCAAAATATTGGAGGTGTAAACGATAAAAGGATCCAACGTAATCGCAAAAATAGCGGGGATTGAGTCCACCGCAAAAATAATATCCGTAGATTCAACCACAATTAACACAATTAATAAAGGAGTGGCGTACCATTTTTTATCTTTGCGCGTGAAAAATTTGCTCCCCTCATACTCGACAGCGACAGGCATCACTTTTCGAAACAGTTTCACCACCCGATTTTTTTCAGGCGCAATTTTTCTTTCCTTTTCCATAAACATTTTAAAGCCGGTCCAAACCAAAAGCGCTCCGAAAAAATAAATGAGCCAATTAAATTGATGGATTAAAGATAACCCAACGAGGATAAAAACACCTCTGAAAATAATGGCGCCCAGAATGCCCCAAAACAAAATTTTATGTTGAAATTGGCTTGGAACGTGGAAGTAAGAGAAGATCAACAGAAAAACAAAAATATTGTCAATACTGAGCGATTTTTCAATCAAGTAACCGGTCAAAAACTCCAACGCGGTTTGTTTCCCTTTGAAATAATAAATTCCAAGGTTAAAGAGCAAAGCCAATCCGATCCAAAAGCAAGTCAGCCACAAAGATTCTTTGACGCTGATAGTATGCGCTTTCCGCTGAAAAACCCCGAGGTCGAGGATTAACATCGCGATGATAAAAATAAGAAACCCGCTCCAAACGACAATTTCATGCCACATGGATACCGCCTTTTAAGTTTGGATTCAGCGCCGGATACCGGCTGAAAGCTGAATTTAGAATCTTAAGAATCAAGGTAGCATAGCTTAATCCCTTCCTTTGAGCAAGAATCACGATATCGCCGGATTCAGGTGAAAGGCCCGGAAGTGGATTCACTTCCAAAAAATAAAATTTCCCATCAGCATTCATCCGAAAATCAAACCGTCCCACATCTCTCAAACGAAGCGCCTTAAAAAGCTGGAGTGCTGCTTTTTGAATTTCGTCTAATTTCTTTGTCTCGAGGTTAGGCGGAACTATATATTCCACTTCTTTCTTCCAATTTCGCTTCACTTCAATGGAATAACAAAAATCCTTCTTTTTAGGGTCTCGGAATTTAATTTCCATGATTCCCAAAATTTCAGGAGGATTTCCAATGACACCTACGGTAAATTCGCGGCCTTGAATGTATTCCTCCACCAAAACCGGTACTTCCGGGTAATGACGAAATATTCGGCTTACTTCCCTTTCAAGCTCATTTGGATTTTCAACTCGGGAAGAGAAACGAATCCCTTTGGAAGAACCCTCCCAAAGCGGTTTCACAAAAAGCGGAAACACAGGCGGTGGGGGCGATAAATCTTCTTTAGAATCTAAGACCCAGAATTTCGGAGTCGCAATATCAAGCGAGATCGCGATTCTCTTCGCAAATGATTTATCGAGGGTCGCGGCAAGGCCTAGCGGATCGGAGCCGGAGTAAGGAACCTCAAGCATCTCAAGAAGTGCAGGAATATGAGCTTCCCTACATCGGCCGCGAAAACCTTCCACCATATTGAAAACAAATTCGATTTTAAGCCGCTTTATTTGCTCAAGGGTAGTTAAACTTCCTCCCAAAAGGTGAACTTCATGCCCGGCCTCGGTTAAAACTGTTTGAATGGCTTCGATGGTTTCAGGCGAATCAAATTCCTCCGCAAAATCGTCGGGCTGACTTGTGGAATGAGAGGTTGGGAGATCGCTTTTTAAATTAAAAGTAATTCCGATGCGCACGAAAGATTAAGTCCAATCCCGCTGGCCGTGGTAACGTTTTTCGGATTCTGGTTTCGAAGGGCCGAAATGATATTTTTTTCGTCGGCTGAGTCTTTCGGTAGAACGGCTCGGCCTTTTCTCGCAACCATTTGAACCATTCTTTTGTGGAAGAGGGTTTTTATATTCGAATATAAGCCCTTCATAATTTCGTAGGATTATCCCGTTATCCGTTTCACCAAGCAGATAATTGGGCCCCACTGGAATTTTTCCTCCGCCGCCGGGCGCATCAATCACAAACTGAGGCACCGCAAATCCTGTCGTGTGCCCTCTTAGACCCTCGATAATTTCAATTCCTTTCCAAATCGAAGTTCTCAGATGTTCCGTCCCCTTCACGGGATCACATTGATAAAGGTAATAAGGGCGGACTCCGATCTTGAGCATTTCATGACAAAGGGAGCGCATCACTTCCACACTGTCATTGACGCCTTTTAAGAGAACGCTTTGATTATTCATCGGCATTCCCCCTCGTTGAAGCCTTTCGCATGCTTCGGCTGCTTCACGGGTGACTTCGCGCGGATGATTAAAATGAGTGTTGATCCACAAAGGCCGGTACTTTGAAAGCATATCGACCAGTTCCTGATCAATTCTTTGCGGAAGGACAACTGGAAATCGAGTGCCGATGCGTATGATCTCAATATGAGGAATGGTTCTCAGTTTCGCTAAAATTTTATCCAGTTTCACGGTCGCGAGCACCAATGGATCCCCGCCGGAGATAAGCACATCTCGCACTTCATCCGCTTTCGTTAAATAATCAATCATTCTGTCAATTTCATGATCATTCCGCGTCCAAAGGCCTTCCTCCCATTCTCTTTTGCGGGTGCAATGCCTGCAGTTCAGCGGACAGACATTCGTCACCTGCATCAAAACACGATCGGGATAGCGGTGAATGAGGCCCGGGACCACCATATCTTCCTCTTCCTCGAGGGGATCTGGATGTCCCGAGTCAGCGAGTTCGATTTCTCCTGCGGCCGGAAAAGATTGAATGCGGATCGGATCGTTTGGATTATGGAAATCAATCAAACAAAGATAATAAGGAACAATGATCGCGGGATACTTTTTAAGGACCCGGTTCAGAATCGCTCGTTCCTCTTCCGAAAACTTACCATATTCGATTACGCTCTCAAGTGAGGTTACTGCATTTCGAAGGTGCCAGCGCCAGTCATTCCAATCATAATTGGAAACGTGAGGGAATAGTTCGCGCCGTCTAGCTTCCACATTCCATGGAGGAGAACAAATTGAATGAGTAATCATTGCTTAAATAATATCGGCTTTTTTAAAAGGAACTTTGGTTTATTTAAGCTCTATACCACCCGTAATTTTGAAACCAAATAATAGGGCAAAAGCGCTGCCCCTCTTTCTCCGTCTTTCTGGAGGATTTGCTCCCGCGATGTAGCAACGATGGACCTTAAAATTGAAAATAACGAGTCGTGATACCGAAATTGACCCGCCCGTCCCAGCACTTTCCCTTTTTCAATGTAAAGAGGGCCTGCGGTCGTAAGGCCCGTTACTTCAAGATTACTTTCTCGAACAAGCGTGTGGTAGCGCACTTTGTTAACAAAAAAACCCCGCTTCACACGTTTGAAAAGCCGTTCCAACGATAAACTGCCTTTTTGCCCCACTAAATTTTCGGGATAAGAAGCATGTTCTCTCACCCCGCGGCTGCTGTGACCCTCTGCAAGTAACGTTTTGAAAACTCCGTTTTCGATCAAAGCAGCTTTTTTTCTAGTAGCTCCTTCCAGATCGAAAGGTACTCCAAATTGCTTTGGATGGGTTACATCATCGAAAAGGGTAAACGCCTTCGAAAAAATTTGTTTTCCAAGACAACTTGATAAAACACTTTTGCCGTCTCGATACAACTCGGAATCAAAATGATGGCGAAGAGGTTCTAAAAGTTCAAGGAAAGCGCGGGGCGAAAAAATGCACTCGTAAATTCCCGGTTGAATCGAAATTTCACGTGATGAAGCTTGCCTTGCTAGATCGAGTGCTTCTTTAGTAACCGAAATCACATCTAACTCTTCTGGATCCGGATGATAAAAACTAAAATAACCTTTGCCCGAGCCGCGCGTTGCCGTAACCCCAAAACGTATGGAGGTTGCAGGATGAAACAGCTCGCGGCCTGAGGAGTCAGCAAAATAAAAAAAACGCTCGTAAGCCGAGCAATAGCCGTTTGCGCTTGCCTTTTCGCGCCGAAT
>JACQQO010000064.1 GCA_016206955.1 Candidatus Omnitrophota bacterium | reverse complement strand
TTTATAATATTCTTAAGTCCGGCTCGTTGCTTTATTGAGCAAGACTTTTGGAGAGCCGGCTATATGGCTCATTTACAACCAACCCGGGAAAAAGTAAAAATGGGGACTCCTACAGTTCAAGTAAATGGAAATGCGTATCAATGCCCGATGTGTCCTGAAAAAACAAGCGCGCCATACGGACGAATAACTGCAAAAATCGGGTGTTGTTCAAAGCAGTGCTCGTCAAATTGGGACGTTCTCCAATTTGACGAAAAGCAAGTGCGTCTCGGGCGCATCAACGGGGTAAAACCCGAAATGGCGGCCCAGCAAGCCGCGTAAAAAGCGTTTTTCCCTATTAACCCAACGTAGCTCTTCCCCCAGGAAGAGCTACAGAAATTTTTACGGCCCCAAATAATTTGTCCCGCTTAGCGCTTTTATAATCGCGTCGCTCGCCACGGAGCCCGATTCCTTTCTGTTCCCTTCCACATAAAAAGTCGTCAACCCTATTACATATCCCCTCCAAAAAAGAGGCGAACCGGAACGGCCGTGAAAAATTTCCAGATTGGTGTAAACGACCAACGGTACGTCCGCGTAGGCGAGATTTCCAAATTCAACTTTAGTCACATTACCAACGCTTCCAGTCATAGTAAGCGTCTGGAAAGAATCATTCTGCCCGAGAGTGACATCACCGGGAAATCCGTACGTAATTACCCTGTTGCCGGTTAAATCGTAATTATTGATGGCAAGAAGTTTTGCGTACGGAAAAGAAGACGGCACGGAAGTGACACCGAAAGTCGGCCCGCTTTGGCTAAGGCCTGTAATTTGGAGTATCGCAAAATCGGCAAAAAGCTTTTCGTCATTGCTAAGCCCCACGTTAGAGGAAATATAAACCGGTTTTACGATATACCCCAAAACGGGAATTCTTATTAAAGGATTGATTGTTTCTATTTCTTGCGGAGTTGGCAGGTGCGTTCCGGCGGGCACAGTCCCCGCTTCGCAATGGTCAAGTTGGTAGCTGATGTTTATCTGGAGCTGTCCGCCGTTTGAAGTATTCAATATTTCCGTAGAATCTTCTCGTTGTATAATGTGCCTGTTCGTCAGAATATATCCTTTGCTGTTGACGATTACTCCGGACCCGCGAATCATTTCTTGTCCCCCCGCAGCGCTCGCTCCATTCAACGGATTCGTAAGCTTAGTGTTGTAATAACACAATATGCCGACCATCGCTTGAGAATCTATTTGCATCTGCCGAGGATGAGGGTTCGTTTCCGGCTGTGCCAGAATAATGGTTGCGGTGGCATTGGCCTGAACTATTGGGGAAATATTTTGCTGGCCTGTTTCAGCAGTAGTGTCTGACGCAACCGGCGGTTTGGGAATTGCAGATTTTTTGACTTCCGGCTGAATGATTTTTTCTTCCTCTTTGGCGGTTTTCGATTTAGTAGACGAAGCGATGACTTCGATTGAAGAAGATTCTGTTTGTTGAACAACTGCCTGAACTTGAATCGGCGGCATTTGAACGGGCGTTTCTATTTGTTTGTGCGAAAAAACTCCGCCTAGCGTGATTATGCCAGCCGTAAAAATGGCGACTATCGTTTTTATTAAGTTGTCGAAAAAGTCGAGCATATTGATAAAATAATTATACCCTAGTCCAACTCCGTTCATCTGTCACCTCATTTTTGTTGAAAGTCCCTTTTGAAACCCATCTATGAGTATTTCCTTTTTGCTTCTGCGCCATTTTTTAATTTGAATTTCGCGCCTCCGCGCTTCGGCGAGAGTTAGATATTCTTCCCAAAATACAATACCGAACTTTGCTTTTCCCTTTGTAAACTGCGCTCCTCGCTTCGCATTATGATAATAAATTCTTTCCTTTAGATTTTCAGTAATTCCGATGTAGAGCTTATCAAAGTCATTTCTGGCCATGTAAACATAGTACATGAAGATATTATATGCCCATTCGACTCGCTATGCTCGCTCAGGGCACTCGACTCATAGGGTGGCTTGCCACGAGCGAGCAAAAACTCCCGGAACGGGAGTTTTTGCGAGTCGAGTGGAGATGGGCGGGTTCGAACCGCCGTCTAAAGATATCTTCG
>JACQQO010000066.1 GCA_016206955.1 Candidatus Omnitrophota bacterium | reverse complement strand
TTTTAAGGCCGATGTCACTTGCTCCCCTCAGGTGATCGCCAGAAAGAATCCCTAAACCGCCGGAATAAATCCGAAGGATATCGATTCCATACTCCATGGAAAAATAAGCGATGGTGCGGCCGTTTAATTCAGGATAATGACGCGAGACAAAAGTTTCGGTCGGCTGGATATAAGCTTTAAAGGATTGATCGACTTTTTGGCAGAGGCTTAAAAATCCGGAATCGGTTAGAAGTTCGGCAATCCGGCGGCGATAAAGCGAGGGGTTTTCATCTTGAATTTTTAAAAAGCGGTATAAGTTTCTGCGGAAGAGGCCCCAAACGTAAGGGCTGACGCTTCGGAACAGCAAATGGACATCGGCATTCCATTCGAACCACAAATTCGATACGATTTTCCTTAACGTACGGTCAATATCAAGCATCGCGTTCTATCCAGAACAAAAGCTGAAGGTGCATTTCATTTGGCACGTACATCCGCCCGGCTTGTCTGGAACAGTTCCAGAAAGCCGGTACGGTTTACGCAGTAAGATGGTTGTTGAGCGGAAAATCAGCTTAAGTGCTTGGCCACAAGCTTAGTCATTTCAAACATATTAACCGTACGCTTCCCGCCAAATACGGATTGGAGAGTTGCATCTGCGTTAATATTGCGCCTGTTGGCCTGATCCTGCAAATTATTTCTTTTAATGTACTCCCACAATTTCTTGGTGGCTTCGGTTCTTGGAAGCGGCTGCGATCCCACAACTTTTGCGAGTTCCGGACTCGGTTTCAACGCTTTCATAAATGCTGGGTTTGCCTTTCTTGCCATTAGTTCCTCCTTAAGTCTTGTTGGCGTTTAGGTTGATGGTTACTAAAATCTAACGGGAGCGGTATTATAAACAAAATTCCGAAGCAAAGAAACAGAAAAATATAGGTATTTTGGAATCACTTCCGGCGAAATTCAGGTTCATTCAATGGAAGATCCACAATGCTTGGGTGATGATCTGAAACTTGTTTTTTGAGCACGGTGTTCATTTCTTCAAGCGTCCGGCCAAAATGAGGTGCGAACTGGTAGGGCCCGCTTTTATCTCTCGGATCACGCAAAAACGATTTGACGAAAAACCAATCCAGACGGTACTTTCCGATAATATCTCCGAGCGGACGCCTCACTTGAAACGTGGTCTTATATCCTACAGCATCTCGCTGATTTGAGTTGGATAGAAGACCAGATTCTCCACCAACAGAGCGCCCAGAATCGCCTCGGAAATCAAAGACATAACCGTCATTAAAACGAAACTCCTCGATCGCTTTGAAAAGGCCGGCAGTGTAATTGGGAGCTACAACCGGAATATGGCGCGCGGTAGGATTTTGAAAATTCTTAGTCACATTGGAAATTCCTCGCGTTGTATTGACCAAAAGAGCTTGAGGAAGAACTTGACTTACACCCAACGTGAGCCAATTGGTAGGATTCTTGGCTTGGCGTTTCACTTCACGCGACGCGGAAGTCGGACTTAAATCGCTCGGCGCTGAGTTAAAATCGCCCGCCATGATAACTGGATTTTGAATCCCTTTGATGTAAGTGAGAATTTCTTTGATTTGTTCTTCGCGCGCCTTCGGCAGGCATTTAATTTCTAAATGGATATTGATGATTGTCAACGTATCATTTGGAAGCCCTGGCATGTGAAGATCGACCCGCATAAAAATCCGGTTGCCCACTTTCATTTCGCGGTGAAGTTCGGAACGAAAAACGGTTTTGGCGCCGAAGCGCCTCGTTATTTCCAGAAATGTGATTTGCGGCTTTTCGCCCGAATACCAATCATAACCCTGATTTTTCAAAGGAAAGATCGTAACCGATTTAATCGGATAGCGGCTTAAAACTGCCACTCCGAAAAGCCCTTTGTAACGGCTTGGATCGGCCCTGAAATATTCCATGGCTTCTCGATCGATTTGACCTTCCTCCGTTCTCATTTCTTCAGTGCCTAAATAAGCGGGATCGATTTCAAGGTAAGCGGCGCCGTAGGCATAATTCATGTTGAGTGCCTTTGCCATTTTCTCAGGCGCATTGACATAGCCCGAACGCTTCACGCCAATATCCATTTCTTGGAACATAATGATATCCACATCCGCCAGCAAACTCTGCTGATGAAGTGCCGTTTGATACAGGGAAGAAGATGAAATCTTGTTGGGATCAATCATATTTCGATAGCCGGCTCCATCGGTAAAAACAGTGATGGCTCGATCAATTTCAAATGATTTTTCAATATTCCAAGTCGCCATTCGGACGTAAGGGCCCAATTGAGGGTGAACTCTAGTCGGAGCGCGGGTGCCGCTCAAATAAGCTTCATTAGAAATGATTGGAGTAGTCCAAAGTTTTTTCAACTTTTCGGCCAGAGGTCCCGTCGGATTTGGATCTTTTGAAAGACTTACGAGTTCGTCAAAGGTAAGAAATTCAGGCGCTGAGTAGCGAACGAAATTGGGTTCAAATTGTGCGGGGGCGTCTTGAAAAAAGAGAGAAAGGAATAAAAAAAAGAACGCGAAGAAAAAGGTTAAGACTTTCTTCATAAATTTTAAACCGATGCTCTCAGTCTGCGTTTAAACTCATTCCAAGGAAAATGATTCCCGGGACACTCTGTATTTTTCCCCGGTACGTCGCGGTGGCGGATAATGTGATCCAAAGGAATTCGGTAATGGGCTCTTAACGTGTTGACGAGAAAAACAAGCGCCTCCATTTGATTTTCCGGTACATAGCTTTCAGAAAAGTTACCAATCAAACAAATCCCAATTCCGTTTTCATTCATACCTGCCGCATTGGCATGTGCCCCATCTTTTTGCTTAACCCAACGCGGCCCGATTTCGATTTGACCCAGTCCCTTGCCTAACGTGCCGTTATCGATTAAAAAATGATAACCCAAACCGTTCTCAAATCCTCGTCGGTAATGCAGTCGATCAATCATGAGTGCATTTCCATTATGTGTGGCGCTGTGGTGAATGACAATGTAACTCCACGGACGCGTCCGGTAAAGCGGAATCACGGAATTGGCGCTCGTCGCGGCTTTAGGAATCAACAGTTTTTGCCCCACTTTAATGGAGTTTGCATTCTTAAGGCCGTTGGCCGCCATAATCGTGTTGACATCTACCCCGTAGACCTTACCGATTCTCCACAAAGTCTCCATGCGTGCGACTTCATGGTAAATGTCTTGACGCACCATGGCTCCAGGAAATCCTTCCATGACTGCGACCGCAGATGGCCGTGGTGGGCCTGAAGTACTGCAGCCAAAAAGGATGACGAGGATCAAGAAACCGAATGAGCGAAAAATTGCTTTTTTAAGGAGAATGAATCTGGTTTGCATCTCTTCAGGTTAGATCATTTCGATGTGATGTGAATCGGATCAAAACGGAAGGGACTTAAGCTTATTTTTTAAGCTCTTTGGGAAGCTCATCAATTTTTGCTGCCAAAATAAAATCATTTTCAGATAAACCGCCAATCGAATGGGTTGCTAGCTCAATCCGGAGTTTCCGGTACCCCGTTAAATGAAGATCGGGATGATGGTCCTCCGCCTCAGCCACTTCGGCAATCTCGTTCATCAACCGAATGGCTGCAAGAAAATCTTTCATCACATATTCGCGCGAGATACTCTTTCCGTCGCTTGCTAAAACCCAACCCGAAAGTTGACGGACGAACTCCTTCCCTTGCGCGAGTGACAGAGGTTCTGTTTCTCCACTGCAAGGGCGGCACTTTTTTTCAGTCAATTTTTGAGCTTTAGAGGTTCCCGTTTTGTCCATATTATTCAGGTTTTCTGCGCGGGTCTTCGAGTAAATTTTGAATCTCAAATTCCTCGGCGCCGAATTCCTTGGCAATATCAATGGCAAGTGCGCAATCTTCATACACCTCATTTAAAATGGCTTCCCTCAAATAAGCGAGAGCCGTTAACTTAATGGGATGTTTTGAAGTGCGCCTTCTCCTCCACAGCTTGTTTAAATCTGCGGCGCGAATCATCTTATTTTCCTCCTTTCCTGTCGAATTTTCAAGCAACAAAAAAGCCCATTACCGGTTTTTCCCGATAATGGGCTTTGTTGGCACTTGATAATGATTTCTGAAACTTAGACCAGCCTGAAACCTCCAAAGCCCGCTACCGCATCGATGCAAGACAGACGGTAGCCTGTCCACACGATATGCGGCATTGTGCTTTTCTTAAATTGAAGGTTCAGTTGATCTTGTTTCATTTTGGATAACCTAGTGGGTATTATGCCTTACGGAACTCAAATTGTCAAATGAGTTTATAAAAAATCTTTTGAAATCAGCTTGGACCCGTTTTCTTCTGGCGAGCATACATAACAGCTATAATAATCGCCAAGAAAGCCAATGCCAATGCAATGAGAGCGCCAAAATTGGGAGCTTTTGAAACGGCATGAAGGGTATAAATACTGAAGTCATTTTCAAAATCCGCGGCACGAAAATCCCAGATGGCTGTTTCCCCGTGAGTTTGTGACGCATTAGAAGAAGTAATTTTCCCCGGGAAAGTCACTTCCGAGTGAAATTGAAATTTGGGAAGAATATCTTCCCTTAATTTTTCCTGCACCAAAGCCTCAATTTGGTCGGGTCCTAACCGAGAAGGGGTTTGAGGCTCTGATTTTGAGATATTCTTTTGAGACTCAACCAGAGATTCGTCTTTTGGATTTACCAAATCGATTTGACTTTCAGCGATATCCTTTTTGAGATCGTAAAGAAGAATCGAGATTAAATGGCGAACTTCAAACATTTCGGTGTAATGATATTCGATGGAAAAAAGCGAGCGTTTTTTCTGGAGCTGAATGCGGTTTTCAGTTCCGATTTCCTTGCCAAAAGGTTCTGGAATTTGAAGCTCGTCGCGGAGGGCCTTGTGTTTTTCTTCAGTTAAATCGGCAATGAGGCCCGGTGTATTGTAGCGAAAATCACTGGTGAATTGATTCGGTCCCGCAAAATGCCCAATTGCATGAATGTGATACTGTGTTTCCCCCAAAATTAATTTGGCCGGCTTGCTCTCAGCTGCTTTAATTTCCCAGCGAGGCCCGGTGGGCGGCAAAAATCGGTCGGCGCCTTCCCCATTGATTTGGACTTCACGATCTATTTTTCCGCTTTGATGAACAACGGTTTTAAAATTAAAATTGGTTTCATAACATCCGGTTAAGAGTAATGCCAGCAAAACAGTGAAGCCGCTCCGTTTCATCAAATCCTCCTTCGTTTCTCTGTATTCTATGCAACTTCGAAAAAAAAGCAAGCTGAGGATTGATTGACAACGTCAGACAGTCACTTTAGAATACCAAACTCTATATGGAAAAGACCCTCGAAGAGCTTGTCGCGATCGTTCAAGGAACCGTGATCGGGGATGGAAAAACCCTTATTTCAGGCATTACTTCCATTGAATATCTTCGTACTGGCTATCTCGCTTACTTAGAAGATGCCAAAAAACTCGAAGAGCTTGAAAAATCCCCTTTGGCGGCGCTTATTGTGCCAGTTGAGGTTAAATCCTCGAAAAAACCCCTGATACAATCTCAAAATCCGAAACTTGCTTGGTCTATTTTACTGGGCCTCTACGAATCGGCGCAAAGTTATCCCCAAACTATTTCACAACAGGCGTTCATCGCAAAAAGTGCCAAAATCGGAAAAGAAGTCACAGTCGAACCTTTTGCTTATATCGGAGAAGGAGCTGTCATTGGAAACCGATCGGTGATTCGCTCCTATGCTTATGTGGATCAAAAAACTCAAATTGGCGAAGATACGATTCTTCATCCTCATGTCATGCTGTATGCCAAAACGCAAATTGGAAACCGCGTGACGATTCATGCCGGTTCCGTGATTGGCGCAGATGGTTTCGGATATGTTTTTGATGGAAAAAAGCAAGTCAAAGTTCCGCAAGTGGGAAACGCGGTGATTGAAGACGACGTCGAAATTGGCGCTTGTGTGACCATTGACCGTGCCACCATCGGCTCCACTAAAATTGGCAAAGGAGTTAAAATCGATAATTTAGTTCAAATCGCACACAATGTAGAAATTGGAAGTCATACTTGCCTTTCCGCTCAAGTTGGAATTTCAGGCAGTTCCAAGATTGGAAATTATGTGGTCATGGGCGGCCGCGCAGGTTTGGGCGATCATTGTGAAATCGGCGATCAGGCGGTTTTAGGAGCGCAAACGGGAGTTCCTTCCAAAAAAGTGATTCCGCCGAAACAAACTTGGATTGGACAGCCCGCCCGGCCTTACGAGGAAATGCGCAAACAAATCAGCGCTCAACTCCGGAGTTATGAAACTCAACAGCTCGTTGGGGAACTTAAAAAACGGATCGAAGCGCTGGAAAAAGAATTAAGCGATTTGAGGGCGAGTAAACCTTAACGCTTTCCGACCAAACTGAAAAACTCCGCGCGGGAACGTGGATCACTTCTAAAAATCCCAAGCATCGAACTCGTCACACAAAAAGAGTCTTTTTTCTCAACCCCTCGCATGGCCATACAGAGATGGAAAGCCTCAATCACAACAGCCACCCCTTTGGGTTTCAAATGCTGCATGAGGCAATCCGCGATCTGGCTGGTCAAACGTTCCTGCACTTGAAGACGCCTTGAAAAAACGTCCACAATCCGTGGAATTTTACTGAGGCCGATAATTTTTCCGTCGGGAAGATAAGCCACGTGCGCTTTCCCGTAAAAAGGAAGCAAATGATGTTCGCAAAGGCTGAAAAGATCGATATCTTTGACCACCACCATCTCATCGTAATTTTCTTCGTAAATCGCGCTGTTCAATATTTTTTCAATGTCTTGGCGGTATCCGCGCGTTAGAAACTTAAAAGAAGCCTCGACTCGTTTTGGAGTTTTGATGAGGCCCTCGCGGGAAGGATCTTCACCCAAGAGAATCAGTAAATCTTTTGCGATGGACTCGATGGAACCTTCTTTGACTTGACCGATTAATTCACTCACAGTGGCCTCACTTTAATATAATTTTCGTCCAAAATCAATCCCTCACAATTTTAGAGCGGCATATCTCGCACGGGCAAATCTCGCGTAAATATTCAAACGTATAGATGCCCGTGGTGTGGCCGTCCGACCAATTCATTCGGATGCCGTAGCGGCCAACGCTCTGAATTTCAATAGGGTAAACATCTTTTCGGATTTGATCAGGGTCAACGCGGCTCTGCCCCGACCACTCATCGATACAAGCTGCGCAGCGGCAAAGTCGCCTTAAGTAACTGCACGGATAAGCGCTAACGTGCTCATCCTGCCATTTAATAGAAAGCGTTTGCTCATCAGCTTGTTTGATCTCAAGCGGAGTTACTGTTTTACTTTCCATTGAATATGAACCGGAGCACTCGTTTCCTTATCTTTCATATGCACAATGCTCATTTGAGCCGCAATCGCGCCGGCAATCATTTGATAAATTTTAGCTGTCTGAGATTCGGGTCGGGCGGCCACGATCGGTGTTCCTTGATCTCCGGTTTCTGTAATTTGAGGATCGATCGGAATTTGGCCGATTAAAGGTACCTTTAGTTCTTGAGTTAACTTTTCACCCCCGTGCGCCTTAAAAATTTCGGATACTTTGCCGCAATCCGGGCACACAAAATAACTCATATTTTCAATCACTCCAAGCACGGGAACGTTCACCTTCCAAAACATTTGAAGCCCCTTGCGCGCATCGATCAAGCTGACTTCTTGCGGCGTCGTTACGATCACAGCTCCCGAAAGCGGCGCGGATTGCGTGAGCGTCAACTGCGTATCTCCTGTGCCAGGCGGCAAATCAAGCAAGAGGTAATCCAACTCACCCCACGCCACGCGCGTAAGAAATTGTTGGATCATTTGGTGAACCATGGGCCCTCGCCAAATAACCGGCGTATTTTCACCAGTCAGAAATCCAATCGACATCAGACGAATCCCATGTGCCTCAAGCGGAAGGATTTTTTGATCTTCCGTAACTCCAGGTTTTTTTCCGACGAGGCCAAACATGAGCGGCATGCTCGGCCCATAAACATCACAGTCCAAAAGCCCGACCATTGCTCCTGTTTTTCGAAGTGCAAGAGCTAAATTAGCCGTCACCGTTGATTTTCCGACCCCACCTTTGCCGCTTGCCACCGCAATAATATTTCGAACTCCGGGCAAAACAGCGGCCTTTTCAAATCCTTCCCGTCCCTTGACTTGGGCTTTCATCGTCACTTGAACATTCGATACGCCCGGTAAATTCCGAATCTTTGATTCACATTCCTCTTTCAACTGATCTTTTACCGGACAAGCCGGCGTGGTCAACACGATGTCGAATTTCACGGTGCCGTTTTTGATTTCAAGGTTTTTGATAAACCCTAAGCTGACAATATCCCGATGAAGATCAGGATCTTTTACGGTACGAAGAACTTCGAGGATTTGATTTTCTTTAAGTGGTTGATCAACCATAGCTCGATACCTGATTAAGATCACGAAGCTCGCGTACTAATCTCGGAATAACTTCAAGCGCTGCATCAATTTCATCGGAAGTCGTATAACGGCTTAAACTTAAGCGAACCGAACTTGAGGCAAGTTCTCTTGAAAGCCCCATCGCTTGCAGAACGTGAGACGGTTCAAGCGCACCGGTCAAACAGGCAGAACCACTTGAAGCCGCAATGCCGACCTCACTCAAGCGAATTAAAAGTGCTTCGGCCTCAACATTTGGAATCGTGATGTTGGTTGTATTTGGAATGCGCGGTTGGTTCTCTCCATTAATAAAACTGTCTGGAATCTTGGAAAGAAGTCCCCTTTCCAATCGATTTCGCAAATCAGAAATCCCCGGCATTTCCTTGGATAAAGCTTTATGTGCCAACCTAAGCGCTTCGGCAAAACCAATTATGCCCGCCACATTTTCGGTCCCGGCGCGACGATCCCGTTCTTGACGGCCTCCCACAAAAAGCGGATCAAAAGGTGTTCCCTCGCGCACATAAAGAACTCCAATTCCTTTCGGACCGTGAAATTTATGAGCCGAACATGAAAACAAATCAATGGGAATGTGCGACAAATCAACCGGTATTTTTCCGACTGCCTGAATGGCATCCACATGAAACAGAATTCCTTTTTCTTTTGCGGCATCTGCAATTTTTTCGATCGGAAAAATCACGCCGGTCTCGTTATTGGCCCACATGATGGAAACAAGCGCCATCTCTTCCGTCAAAGCCTGTAAAAAGGCATCCCAATCGAGCGCGCCAGTTTCAGAAACTCCAATGGTAGACACTTGATTTCTTTCTTTTTGAAGTTTTTGACAGAGTATGCGAATGGAAGAATGCTCCACTTGTGTTGTAATGATGCGGCCGCGATTCGGAAAAGATTTCAAAGCAGAATAAATCGCCGTGTGGTTGCTCTCGGTTCCGCCGCTCGTGAAAATAATTTCCCGCTCCGATCGGGCGCCCAAAAACTGCGCAATTTTCTCTCGGGCTTCTTCAAGCTTCCTTCGAATTTGTGCTCCAAACGCATAGAGGCTAGACGGATTGGCATACTCGTCCGCGAGAAAAGGAAGCATGGCTTCCTTCACTTCAGGCGCTATTTTAGTCGTTGCGTTGTTGTCGAGGTAGATCATTGTTTTTATTTCATAACTGATTCATTTTAAATGACTTAAGATAAATCAGAGTTATCAAGTCTGGTTTATTATCTCAATAATTCATCAGACTGTCAATGAAGGCAAAACTTAAGTCTTGCGAGTTTTGAAGATTAGTTGAGGGGCAAACTTCCAAATCAAAATTCCCAAAATAACAAGCATCCCCCATTCAAATACGCCGTCATAATAAGGCCGATTTCCATAAAACACGTGGTACGCTTCCGGCGCTTTTTCGACAAATGCATGCTGGAATTTAATGAAAAAAACCGCGCCGGCATGGACGCCGATCGAAAGAAAAAGCGAACCGGTTCGGATGTACGCCAGATTCAGGAGAACTCCAAATAGAAATAAACCCGTAAACTCGGGCAAAATATCAAGCGCATGTTGGGTAAACGGTTCCAAATACCCAAATAAGAGGCGTATCGCATCCCCCATCGATGGATTCTGGGGAATAAAAATTTGGCCGTTATCAAAGAAATGGCACAGGGAATAAAATGCGCTAGCCAAAATAACGGCCAACCAAATGTTCGTCTTTTTTTTCAACTGAGTATAAATAAACCCTCGAAAAAAGAATTCCTCAATGACGCCAACCGACAAGCCGGCGCCGACACCGGTAAAAAACCATTCGACAATTTTATGCAAGAGAAATGCTTCACGATCGGATGAAGGGCCGAACTTGATTTCAAAAAGGACAATCAAAAGAACAGTAAACCCGCCGCCTAAAACCCCGACACTGAAAAGTTTGAGCCATGGTTGGGCAAAATCAAACCCGTACGTTTTCCAAAGCGCATGATCAAAGAATTTCCCTGTTTTTCCGCGTTGGCTCAAAATAAAAAGCAGAGCGGCCAAAACACCAAAAATCATGATCAATCGGTTGAAAATTTTCTCGAATTTAAAATAAGGATGAAGGACGGAATACAAAATGGGGGTTAATACCACGCTGAATACTAAAATGGCGAGAAGGACAACGAAAAATTTAAAGACTTTACTCACGGCCGACACCTCGCCGAAATAATGGAGGCTGCCCCAAAACTAAGCGGCTCTATAGAAACGTCTGGAAAACCAGCTGAATCAAATTGTTCCTTTAGGTCCTCCGGCTCCACGAACGCTTGAACCGATTGAGACAGAAATTGATAAGCATGATCGTGGCATGAAAAAAAACGTCCAAAAAATGGAATGAAAAACCGGAGGTACGGCTGATATAAAAATTTCCAGATAAAAGGATTTTTCGGCCGCGTGAGTTCTAAAAAGGCGGCTTTGCCCCCCGGCTTAAGAACGCGCCTTACTTCCAAAAGAAATTCGGTCATATTCTGTACGCTCCGCAACATAAAACTTCCCGTCACCAAATCAAACGTCTCGGCCGGAAACGGGAGTTCATGGAAATCGCCGCTCACCAAATTTACTTGATTCGGAAGCCTTTTTTTTGCTTCTCGAAGCATGGATTCAGAAAAATCGCATCCTACCACCCGTTCAAACTTATAAGCGCTGATGAATGCGGCAAGTGACTTTCCGGTACCTGCGCCCAAATCGAGAATCGAGCGTTCGGAAGAAAGTTGCCAGCCGGTGACTTTCTGGACCAACTTTCGCCGCCAATAAAAATGAAGGCCAAAACTTAAAAACGTGTTTAAAAAATCATACTTAGGCGAGATCGCATTAAAAAGAGATCGAATGGTTTTCCGATCGGGATGAGATAAATCAGGTTGGGCAGGTGGTGAGGCGCTCATCCCACCACCTGCTTTCCTCGCCGCTTTTCTGGAACGTCACCATCAAGCGGCGAGATTTCTTTTAGAAATAGAAAAACATTTAGATCTTTTAGGATGAAATGTTTTTCTAAAGCAGGTGGTGGGATCAATGAAAAATCCGAAGAATTTCGTAATTGGTGTTCCGCTGTGCAGGGATATAGCCCGCTTCCTTAATTAAGCGGATTAAATCTTCCGGTCTTGTCTTCACTTCAATTCCAGTTGGCTCCAGCACTTTATCTTCAATGAGCGTACCGCCGATATCGTTTGCGCCAAAACCAAGGCCCACTTGCCCCATTTTTAAACCTTCCGTCAGCCATCCGGATTGAATGTTAGAAATGTTATCCAAAAAAAGCCGTGAAATCGCAAGCGTCTTCAAATAATCAATACCGCCCGCTGGCTCGAACTGGCTCATCCGAGGCGTTCCGTGCGGCGAAAGAGTCCAGGGAATAAAAGCCCGAAACCCGCCGGTCTCATCCTGAAGTGCTCTTAATTTTTCCAAATGAATCACCCGTTCTTCGATTGTTTCCAAATGCCCAAAGACCATCGTGGCCGTCGAACGAAGCCCTACTTCATGAGCTTCTCGGTGAAAATTGAGCCATCCCTCGGAATCGATTTTCTTGGGACTAATTAATTTTCGAACGCGCTCAACTAGTATTTCAGCGCCGCCTCCGGGAATGGAATTAAGACCGGCTTCTTTCAGTTTGATCAAAACATCCCGAAGCGGCATTTTTTCTTTCTTCGCGATAAAATCAATTTCAACCACCGAAAGCGAATGGATATGAACCTGAGGAAATCGTTCATGAACGCGGTGGACCATATCGAGATAAAAATCAAGACCTAATTCCGGATTAACGCCGCCTTGGATCAAAACCTGAGTGCCGCCTAAATCCACAAGTTCCTGAATTTTTTGAAAAATTTGATCCATCGAAAGCGTGTACGCCTCCGGATCGCGAGGCCTTCGATAGAAGGCGCAAAAGTCGCAGTCTATGAAACAGGCGTTCGTGTAACTGATGTTTCGGTCTACAATAAAAGTAATGACGCCGTCTGGATGTAGCCGATCACGAACAATCGTGGCGGCTTTCCCGAGGCTCAAAAGATCGCATGAAAAAAGAAGAATGCCCTCTTCCAAATTCAGGCGTTCGCCTCGAGCGGCTTTTTCTAAAATTCGATTTAAGAGCGGATCTGTGGCGACTGTGAAAGGCATAAATTAGACTTCGATGAAGCGAATTTTCTCGACCTTCGGTGTGAACTGAGCGCGTGCGGCTAATCGGTAAAAAAGTTCAAGCCCTTCCTTCATTTCCCGATCCAAGAAATAATTGAGGTTGAATAGATAACCAAACACCTTCGAAAACTGATCGCTAGCGACCGTAAGATTGAAAGCCAATTTCAGAAGAGACTCCAAATCCTGCAAATTGCGCTCGGTTGTCTCTTTCAACCTCCGGTAAAACTCATACACTTCAGCGGAACGCGTCTTATAAAATTTACGCTGAACAGCCCAAACTGAAAAACAAAACGGCAGCTCCGTCCAATTCCACCAAAGTTCGCTTAAGTCATATTTGTACAAAAATTCCTTAGGCCTGTAAAACAAAGCGTCGTCTCCGATGGCGAGCACCGCACTCGCCTCTTGGAGCATCTCATCCGGCGTCCCGCTTCCAAGGACAAATTCATTTTCAAACCGGCATTTGAATTTCAGGAGAATTTTTAAAAGTACGGCCGAGCTCAAGCTTTTTTTAGATAATACAATTTTGGTGCGGTTTAAGCCTTCGATTTGCTCACGGCTAAAAAGAAGTACGCTTCTTGAAAAATCGCGTGAACCGATGCACAAGTTTGGCAAGAGGACATATTGATCTTGATGAAGCGCGTACTCAAGCGATGAGATCGGCGCCAAATCAATTTGGCCGCTTGCCATTAAATCATTAATTTCGGTGGGGGTGCCTTCTTTAAAAAGAGCCCGTGTTCCCTCGTCAAAAAGTTGATAATAAAATGGTGCGGTATTGACATAAGCAATCTTGCCAATCCGGATTTTACTTCTTAAGCCCAGTTTTTCTGCCACTTTTCACCTTTCGCCTTATTTTGTTCGCTCCCTGTCCATCTCCGGTAGAGCCCATGAGGAATTTCGAATTGATCTAGCACTTTCCCAATCACAAAATCCACCAATTCATCGACTGTTTGAGCGCCGGAATAAAATGCGGGAATCGCGGGAACCACGCGTACCCCGAGTCGCGCAAGCTTCAATAAATTTTCCAGATGAATTGCGCTTAAAGGTGTCTCGCGCGGAACGATCACAAGCCTTCGTCCTTCTTTGATCATACATTCCGCTGCGCGTTCGATGAGGCTTTCCGAAATTCCATTCGCGATCTTCGCAAATGAAGTGGTTGAAGACGGAATGATGACCATTCCTCGTGTGGGATAAGATCCGCTTGCAATCGGCGCCGTTAAGTCATGTTCTGGATAATAGGAAATCAATTGGAGGGTTTCGGGACTAAAAAGTTTGGATAAACTATTTGAATCTTTGACATCCACTTCGATTCCCAATTCTTCTTTCAGCACAAGGCCGGCCGCATGGGACATCGTAAGCGTGATCGGAATCCCAAGCTCCGTAACGGCTTTGATAAACCGGAGGCCGTAAAGAGAACCGCTTGCGCCAGTAATGGCAACTACGAGAGGTTTTTGAT
The DNA here is from genome assembly GCA_016206955.1 of Candidatus Omnitrophota bacterium. Classification (GTDB taxonomy): domain Bacteria; phylum Omnitrophota; class Omnitrophia; order Omnitrophales; family Danuiimicrobiaceae; genus 01-FULL-45-10b. The sequence continues at coordinate 533 of JACQQO010000066.1, read as the reverse complement.
TGAGAAGTTCTGTCATGATTTCAGTAAATCGATTGCAACCGCCAGAAAAATAACCACACTCACCCACGCATTCATGTTAAAAAAAGCCTCATTGATTTTGGCAAGTCCGAACCGCTTGATGAGTTGATGTTCCTTAATAATAAGTCCTGCGACCACCGCCCATCCCGTCCAGTACCAAAATCCCATGCTGCTGATGAAGCCAAAAATAAGGAGTCCAAGCACCGTAATTCCGTGAAGCGCACGCACGGTCAAAATCGTCCGTTCTGTTCCAAATTGAACCGGAAATGATTTCAATCGATGGGCGCGGTCAAATTCAACATCTTGAAACGCATAAAACATATCAAAGCCGCTTACCCATGAAGCCACCGATAAACCCAAAAGTGCGGCCATCCACGACCATTCCGCGCGGCTCGAAAGCCATCCGGCAATCGGCGCCATCCCGAGTATGATACCCAAAATAAAGTGAGAAAACCACGTAATTCTCTTGAGATAAGGGTAAAACCAGATGAGGAGGAGTGGAATAGGAATAAGAG
>JACQQO010000063.1 GCA_016206955.1 Candidatus Omnitrophota bacterium | reverse complement strand
GCTTTCAAGCGTTAAGGACCGAATCGGCGTCAGCATGATCGAAGATGCCGAGAAAAAAGGCCGCATTAAGAAAGACACCGTGATCATTGAGCCCACCAGTGGAAATACCGGAATCGCGCTTGCTTTTGTCTGCGCCGCGAAAGGTTATCGCTTAATTTTGACCATGCCCGAGACCATGAGTCTTGAACGAAGAATGCTCTTAAGATTGTTGGGGTCAGAAGTGGTGTTAACGCCGGGATCTGAAGGGATGAAGGGAGCCATCAGGCGGGCCGAGGAATTGATCAATGAAAACAAAAATTCGTTTATGCCGCAGCAATTTAAAAATCCAGCCAATCCTGAAATTCACAGGACAACCACCGCCGAGGAAATTTGGCGCGATACAGACGGAAAAGCTGATATTTTGATTTCCGGAATCGGAACCGGCGGCACTATTACGGGCGTGGGCGAAGTGATCAAACCGCGGAAGCCGTCTTTTAAATGCATTGCGGTTGAACCAAAGGAATCTCCGGTTCTCTCCGGTGGAAAACCGGGGCCGCACAAGATTCAAGGAATCGGCGCCGGCTTTGTTCCGGATATTTTGAACACCAAAATTATTGATGAGATTGTGCAAGTCTCAAGCGAAGAAGCTTTTAAAATGGCCCGCCGTATTTCCAAGGAAGAAGGCATTCCTGCCGGCATTTCCTCCGGCGCCGCCGTGCACGCTGCTCTTCAAGTAGCGCAAAGGCCGGAGAACAAAAAGAAGTTGATCGTGGTTATTCTCCCAAGCGCGGGCGAGCGTTATTTGAGCACCGCTTTGACCGAGGAAGTCCGCGAAGTCGCAAGCGCTCACGCCTAGGGACTCTCGCTGTCATTGCGAGGAGGTCGTCAGACCGACGAAGCAATCTCCGAACTGAGATTGCTTCGCTGCGCTCGCAATGACGTTTCTCCTCAAACTTTATGAACAAACTTTTTTCATCTTCGCTTTGGAAAGCGGCTTTTGTCGCCGTTGCCGCCTCGCTTCTTTACCTCATTTTGCTAGAACCTTTTTCTCTTCTTGAAATCCCAAAACTTAAAACTCAGGATCTTTTCTTCAGAGCGCGGTATGTTCTTGCACCTTCCCACCCTATTTGGAATCAATTTTTTTTAATCATTATCGACGATGAATCCATCAAACGAGTTCACGAGAGATGGCCTTTCCAGAGAAGAACTTACGCTCAGCTTCTTGAGAAGATCACAGCTTCGAATCCGCGTCTCGTAGGTTTTGATTTTATTTTTTCCGGGAAAGGAGAACCCGCGGATGATTTCCTCTTGGCTCAAGCTTTGGAGCGATCCGGCAAGACGGTTTTGGCTTCAGTGATTGATACGGAAGGAAACCATATCCGGCCTCTGAGTGAATTTGCCGTTGCCGCTCAATCTTTCGGGGTTGTCAATAAATTACTTGACCGCGACCTTTATGTCCGGCGTGCAAGCCTCATTTATCGCGATGAACAGGGAAATAGAATCAGCTGGCCGTGGGAAGTTGAAATGGCGATTTCTCTTTTAGGTTTAGAGCGTGCCGAATATCAAATAACCCCAAGCGGCATTCAGTTTGAAGCAGGACGTTTTTCGATTCCTTTTTACAATTCTAAGAGAGAGTGGCAGAAGATCAATTACAGACTCAATCTCAAAGATATTGATCATACCCCACTTTGGCAAGCGCTTGAAAGCAAAGATCTCGGCTCTCAGCTTGAAGGAAAAATTGTTTTGATCGGAACTACCTCCCGGATTTTACATGACGATTATCATACGCCGCTCGGACTGATGCCCGGCGTCATCGTAAACCTCAATTGGCTTGAGAATTTGCTGGCAAGAGATTTTCTCAAAAGGATCCCAACCGTCTTTAATATTTTGTTTGTTTTTCTTTTTGTCGCATTCGCCGCTTATTTAAGCCTTCGGGAAAATGTTCTCCGCGGTTTCGTTATACTCGTTTTGATTACCGCAGGATTTTTAGGAGGATTTTTCATTTTGTTTTGGAAGAATTACGTAGGCGATTATTTAACCCCGTTTCTGGGTGGTTGGGCGTTTTTTACAGGGATCACGTTTTACCGCTATTTTCACACGTTCCTTGAAAATATTCAGCTCAAGGGAAAAGTGATTACCGATCCCTTAACCGGCCTTTACAATCGGCGTTTCTTAGAATCTCAAATCGATACAGAACTTCAGAAGATCGCCGACATTAAAGGTTTGCGCAGGACGGATGCTTTGCATGAGCTTTCCATTTTGATGATCGATATCGATGATTTTAAAAAAATAAACGACATTTATGGGCATCAATTTGGAGATGACGTTTTGAAAAATATCAGTTTTTCGATTAAAGAAAGTACCAGAAAAGATGATTTCGTCTCCCGCTTCGGCGGCGAAGAATTTTGCGTGGTGCTCCCTCACACTTCAAAAGAGGAAGCTAAGCAAATCGCAGAGAAAGTCCGCTCAAATATTCAGGCAAAAAAGTTTAATTATGTGAATAAAATCACAAGTTTTACTGTCTCCATCGGCTTGGCTAGTGCAAAGGCCGATCATCTCCTTGCAAGCCGTTCTTTAATTCGCTCCGCGGACGAGGCTCTTTATAAAGCCAAGAAAACCGGTAAAAACAAGGTGTCATTATATCAAAGGGAGTCAATCTAACTCATTGTTTCACAACAACTTACATCTTAATCCATTAGTGTTGCTTGTTGTTTTAAGGGTGCTGTGTTACACTTTAGGCACCTAAAGGCCTATTTTTTTTATCCTCTTTATTTCAAAGTTTTAAAAGTGTTTTAAAGAGAAGTGGTGCCAGTATGGGGAGGAAAATCTAAATTGGGAAAATATTTGAGAAGTAAGGTTTTGACTTCACTTCTATTCTTTTTATTCATTTTTGGGCCCGGCGTTTATCCTCAACAGGCTTCTGTTTCAGATCCGGTTTCAAATGTGGGCCAAAATGTCGGCCCGGTTTCAAGAAGTGTTAACCAAGTTGATAGAAGTGCAGCGCTCGTTCAGCCTGATTTAAATCCCTACAATATCATCGTGCCGGAGGAATTTGGAAG
>JACQQO010000062.1 GCA_016206955.1 Candidatus Omnitrophota bacterium | reverse complement strand
GATTTAATCAAAACATCAGGAAAATAGAGCCTTCCATAGGGATGGACATCATGAATGATCCGGCTGGGACGTGGACGCCACTCGCCTTGTTCGCAATCAATCACATCGCTTAGCTTTACTTTTCCTTCATTTAAAGCGGCTGCCGCGGTAACAATCTTAAAAACGGAGCCCGGCTCAAAAATATCGGTAATGGGCCGATTTCTTCTAAAAGCGGCTTCTGAGTGTGCGATTCGGTTCGGATCAAACGTGGGACGCGAAGCCATCGCCAGAATTTCCCCTGTTCTAGGATTCATGACTACGGCAATGGCACTTTCGGCGCGATGTTTTCTGAAGGCTTCATCAAGTGCCTGTTCGGTCACGTATTGAATATATTGATCGATCGTAAGAATCAGTTTTGCCCCATTTACCGCCGGAATCAGTTTGTCTTCGAGCGCAACCATTTCGCGGCCGAGCGCGTCGCGTTTCGTATATCGATAACCCGCGCGGCCCGAGAGTTTTTGATTGTAAAGAAGTTCCAAGCCTTCTTGACCAACTGTATCTACGTTACAAAAGCCGATCACATTGGAAAGCATTTCAGCATGCGGATAAAAACGTTTCGGCTCATACGTAATCCCCAATTTTGGATTCTTAAGTTGCCGAATGGCTTCTGCCTCCTTGAACGATGTCCGGCGCTTCAACCACACAAAGGCTTTGTCGCGGGCGAGCCGCTCGGAAACAAATTCAGGCCTTAAATTTAAAATCCTGGAAATTTCCCGACTTAATTCTTTTCTTTCGCGGGAGTGAACCAAACGGGGCACGGCATAAATGGAAGGCACCTTTAAGTTGGTGGCAAATTCTTTCAAATTGCGGTCCAAAATCATACCGCGTTCCGGTCCAATTTCGATGACCAAATTATGCTGGCGATTTGCAAATTCAACCAAAACATCGTGATTTTGAATCGTGAGACGTATGATCTGATAAATTAGGAGGGGAAAGACAGCAAGGATCGCCAAATCAATGACGAGAAAGCGCGTCTTTGAAGTGCGCAAAAACACGCTATCCCTTTGACGTTTTCGCTTGCGCTTCTTTAACGAAATGAATCAGAGACAAAAATTGAAGTGGGGCCGGCCATCTGACTTGCGGTTCGAGAGGAAGCGTTTTCATTTTTAGAACTCTGATAATTTTTTGATCCTTTGGCGTTGTCAAATTCAGGGACAACTTCTTCATCCGCTCGCTTAACACATGCGGAGAACGAAGGCGTGCAACCTTAAATTTGCAGGTTTTGTACTGTTCACTTAAACGCGCAATTTCTCTTTCCTTCTTTTCAATCGAATAAGAAACTTGGAAAATCGCGGTTTGTTCATGGACATAAAGAAGAAGAGCAAGCGTTCCAAAAATCAAAAAAGTGTAGGTGCACTTTGAAAATCCCATGTTTAGTTCCGCTCCAGAACTCTCAGCTTTGCTGATCGTGATCTTAGATTTTCTTCGATTTCCTGATCCGTCGGCCGAATTGGTTTTTTGGTCACGATCGTTCCTGTCCCCAGCGTCTTCTGTTTGACAAAAAACTGTTTAACGATGCGATCTTCCAACGACTGAAAACTGATCACGGCAAGCCTTCCGCCGCTCTCAAGATGATCAAACGCTTTTGGAAGCGCTTCCCGAAGTGCTTCCAACTCATCATTTACAGCGATCCGAAGCGCCTGAAATACGCGCGTTGCGGGGTGAATCTTCCCGGCCCGATATTTTTGAGGCACTGCCCGCTCAATTAAAGTTTTAAGTGCCGTTGTCGTCTTGATCGGCGCCTGTTGGCGCCTTGTGACAATCGCTTGGGCAATTTTCCCCGCGTAACGCTCTTCTCCAAATTGACGAAAAATCGACGTCAATTCCTTAAGACTTAAACCCATCACTAAGTGTTCCGCCGTCAGCTCTTTCGTTAAATCCATCCGCATGTCGAGCGGGCCTTCTTTCTGAAAGCTAAATCCACGCTTCCCTTCTTCAAGCTGATCGGACGAAACTCCAATATCTAATAAAACGGCATGAACGTAACGAATATGAAGTGCTGATACTGCTAAATCCAAATCCCTAAAATTGAAGTGTTGCAGGCTAAATCGGCCGCCGATTTTCTCAAGCCGTTCTTTGGACCTACGAATGGCTTCTTCATCCTGATCAAGGCCGATTAAAAATCCGCCGGGAGCAATGGCTTTTAAAATCGCTTCGCCGTGTCCACCACTTCCAATGGTGGCATCCAAAACAATAAGACCGGCTTTCAGTTTAAGATGAGAAAGAACGGATTCAATTAAAACGGGTTTATGCAATCTGAAAACTCCTGCGAGCCTCCTCTTCGGTTGCATAAGATGAAATCACTCGGTTCAGGCCGATCATTCCCAGAATATCAGACACTTCAGGACGAAGATTGAATAGGCGGAGGTCGCCTTTTAGGGAACGTATTTTTTGAATCCGATCTACCAAAATCCCAAGGCCTGCTAAATCTGCATGGCAAGCCTCTTTTAAATCCAAAAGGAAAAATCTTCGCTTCTGCTTCATTAGCCGGTTGAAGCGGGGCTTGATTTGAACCATTTGTGCTGCATTTAAATCTCCGGAACAACGAACGACATTAATTGAAACTTTGCTGTGTCCATTGAGGCGGTGACCCATGTTCCCTCCTTTACGATTGATTGGGTTCGATTAATTTCTCTGCCAGTTGCTCGAAAGAACCCAAGTTGTCTTTAAAAAATTGATCCCATTTCTCTTTTGCCCAAATTTCAATGCGGTCCGAAACTCCAATGATCACGACGTTTTCTTTGATCTCGGCATAGCTTTTCAAATAAATCGGGATTAAAATCCTCCCCTGTTTATCACACAGCACTTCACAAGCGCCTGAGAAATAAAGCCGGTTAAATTTTCTTGAATCCTCTTTGGTAAAGGACATGTCCTTAAATTTCCTTTCCTGTGACTTCCACTCTTCTTCTGTGAACACAAAGAGACAACGGTCCAAGCCGCGCGTGATAAAAAACTTCTCGGCATAAGTTTCTTTAAAGATTTCTCTAAACTTTGAAGGAATGATGACGCGATCTTTTGCGTCGAGGGCGTGTTCGAATTGGCCGTAGAACATGGTTTAGTTTTGGTTATACACCACTTTTCACCACTTTTAACCACTTTATATACTCGGAAGTATACCCAACGATGTAACCTCTTGTCAAGCACAGACATAGAAAAAGATGAGAATTTTATTTTTTATCAATAGACTGTGGTTTTCGAAGGTAGCCTAACAAGATATAGGGGGTTGGCAACAACTTTAAAAACGAGGCTTAAAAAACTTAACGGAAAAGGAGTCAGTCAGAATACAAAATGCGGGAACAATTATCGCAGAGAATCACTCTTTCTTTTAGTTTCACTTCGTTGACAATCTGAGGTCGAAGCTGCATTTGGCAAGCCGGACAAACTTCCCCTTCAACCTTGACCAGTGCAAGACCTCTTTTCTTCACAACAATTTTTTCATAAAGGGAGGCGACTTCTGGATTCACATGAGTGATTTTCTCTTTTCTCTGATCACTCAGCGCGTTGATTTTAACATGGATCTCTTTTGCTTTTTTGTCGAGCTCTTCTTTCTTTTGCTTCAAAATGGTTTCGGCGGTTCCTAATTTTTTCTTCTGATCATCTACGTTCTTTTGTACTGCTTCTACTCGATCAAAAAAATCGATAATTGCCTCTTCAAGCAAAGAATTATCGGCTTTCAAAGAATTGATTTCGGCTTGCAGAGAAGAATACTCTTTATTCGTTTTAACTTGGGCTAATTGAATTTCATATTTTTTTACATTCGCTTCTTTGGAAGCAAGTTCAACTTCTTTCTCTTTCTGCTTCAACTGTAGATTCTTAAGCTCTTCCTGCAGTTTTGTCAGCTGAGTTTTTTCAGTTTCAACCACATGGTTCAGTTCAGAAAGCTCATTCGGTATTTCTTCCAGCTCTTCCCTTAGCCGATAAATTTCCCGATCCCACTCTTGAACATCCTGAAGAATTTGTAGGTCGTGCTCCATCGATATTTCCATAGGTAAAAATAGGTCCGGATAAGGGGTTTAAGTAATAGAGTGGCATTATAGAGAAGAGTATCTGAGACCGCAAGGATTTTATCCCTTGCTATTTGCTACTAGGAATGCTGACTGCGAAGTTCTATGCTTAGGCGGTTGAGCGCAATAAATTCTGGGATACTCAAATCTTGACGAAAGGGTTGAGTCAAATCGATCGAAGTTTGATTCTCTTCTATCCCCCGCTTAGATTCGCTCAAAACCGCTTCTGAAATACCGGAACTTAAAAAATGCCGTTTAAAGGGAAGCTGCTTTAGACTCGGACTTTCCTCAAGAAGCAAATCTGAATTAAGTTCAAAATCCTCGCCTGCACACCATCCCAAAAAACCTAAATCACATCCTAAAAACTGAGAAGCCATCACGCTCAATCGCTCATAAATAAGTTCCCATATGTTTTTTGAGTTCGATCCTGTCAATAAAATAGAACACCGAAGCGCTGGATTTCGCATTAAACAAAATTTCATCAACTCATAAGCGGATTGCAGCTGATTTAAACCCGCCTGAACAATGAAAATGCCATGATCTAATAGTTCCAAAAAATTAGTTCCCGGAGCGGAAAAAGGGAATGAATCAAGAACCATCATCGCTTTTTTGGAAGAGGCAGAATAGTTGGAAGGCAGAGAAATCATTTTGGGTTGCGCCATCGCTTCAAATTGATCAAAGGGAATATGCTTGAAAGGAATTCGATCGGCCGCTTCATTAAATGCCTCGTAGTGGCCCTTCATGGGAGCCACTGACAATAGATAAGTTTCTTGAAAACTCGCTTTTACTCCCTCCAGCAATCGAATGAGATCCGAAGGCTCTAGGTTTCCCCTCGAATTTAAAAAAGAAGCACAAATAAATTGAGTAAAGATTAAAGGAGTGTCTTCTTCGGGGGGTTCAATGGTAAAGGTGGCACTCCGCCGTTTGTCTGGAATTAAACCTGAAGAATCAGCAAAAAGGGGTGAAAGATCAGCAAGTCCCCGTTTTAGTCTCTTGTCTAGTTTCATATGCCGGTGAAAAGTGTTCTACGGTAATCACCGAATCAAATCCGCCATGCGGATTAGGCTCGGTTGATTGATTGAAAGGATCCGTTTGCCAAACTTCATCCACCAAAAATTTATAATGATAGGTTCCCGAATGGAGAGGAACGATTTTCTGCCAAAGACCTAATGCTTGATCCATCAGAATCATCGGCTCTGCAATCCACCGGTTAAAATCACCGGCAATCAAGACCGAAGTTGCGCTTGGCTTTACCAGTGAAAATAAAATTCCACCCAAAACTTGCTTCGGTTTGGTTTCGTTGAGATCAAGCAACACTTTACTTTCAAGCGGAAAATATCTCTCAGCTAAAAAAGCGAGTGCCGGAAATTCCGTTTGTTCACTCCGAAGCACCAAATCATAAGTCTCCTGCGGGGTCTCTGAGCTATCGGAAAATGGAGGAGGGGTAACCTTTACATTCTTTGACTTTTCAATTTGCTGTTCCTTCAATTCTACCATTTGGCAAATTAACCCACGTTCAATCACCTCGATGGCAAGGCCCATATAATTTCGAAAACCGATGGACTCCCGATCGAAATCGACAATGCTTTTTCCGACGGCCGCTGATTCCTTGAGACGAATATTCTCATCAATGGTATTGACGAACATTTGTTCTTTAAAATGTTTGCGAACTTCTTCTTTTATTTCGCGTGAGAGTCTAATCCGCTTTTCAAAACGAGTCATGAGGGCATGAATTCTAATACTCCGATTTTTGATCTTTTGAACCACATTGAGCGTCTCAAACATTTTTGCAAGCCCGTGCAACGAAAAAAAGGAAGGTTCAATCGGAATGATGATTTCTTCGGCTGCCGAAAGGGCATTAAAAGTCAAAAGCCCAAGATTAGGGGGGCAGTCGATCAGAATGAAATCATAAGGATCTTTCAGCTGAATCAGTCGATTGGCAAGACATTCTTCGTTATATTTTTGAGGATCCACACGTTCTTGTTCGACTCGCCCTAAAGCAACATGCGTCGGAATAAGAGACAGATAATCATTGATGGGAATAATCAAATCAGATATCGAGGGAAGACTTTCTTGAAATAAATCGTAGCTGGTTTTATCCAAAAATTCCGCCTTGATTCCGAGGCCGCAAGTGGCATGGCCCTGTGGGTCTAAATCGACGAGCAGAACTTTTTTTTGAAGAAATGCAAGCGACGCAGACAAATTAATGGCTGTCGTCGTTTTGCCACAACCACCTTTTTGATTGGCAATCGCAATGGTCCGCATGAGACTTTCACTCCCGCACGCTTAAGATCAGCAAATCTACCGCTTTATTTTATCGGCTTAAATGGCGGGCTCTTAAGATCGATCTCATGAGGTGTGATCCGGATAAAGAGGGTTTAAAGGAGCTAAACTTGAACTAAATTTTCAATACCGACAACTCCAATCACTTCGTGGCTGGCATTCATCACAGCTCCATAAGAGGCGTGTTTGGATTGAAGGAGGAAAATGGCTTTTTCAGCCGTTGTGTTATGCGCAATAAAAAGCGGGGCTTTCAGGTAACTAGAAAGCGACTGGTTTTCATCCTTCTCAAACAGGAGATCAAATACATAAACGATCCCAACAATCAGAGAAGGAATCTCTTCATACACGAGAACGGCTTGCGTTTTGGTGCGTCTTGCAACTTCTTTGACCTCGCGAATCTTATCAGTTAAGGAAACGCTTGGAAATTTAACAACAGGCACCATGACCTCTTCCACCCGAACTGAACTTAAATTCAAGATCGTATCGATCATCCGTTTTTGATGCGCCAACAGCACACCGCCTTTGGCACTTTCTTCAATCACATAACGAAACTCCTCGCGCGTCACAAAAGGACTACGTTTGATTTTAGGTGCGGTAGATTCAATCAAAAAATCAGTCAGAGCTACCAATATCTTTGAAATTCTGCTCAACGATTTGTCCAATAGTCGAAGCGTGACGGCAAAGCGGTAGATAAAATCATCCGCTTTGTGGCGAAACCAATCTTTGGGAATCGTTTCTGCAAAAATCACAATCAAAAGCGAAAGAACAGGGACAATCACCCACTGATTCGCATAATTGAATTTTTCCTCTAGAAGATAAGTGACAAGGCCGGCCACCGTCACATGCATTAAATTAGTGCCGATGAGGACATTGGTTAAAAACCGTTTTGGATCTTGATGAAAATCCATAACAATTTGAGCGTTGCGGTCACCTTCATCTGCCAAATGACGAAGCTTAAGTTTATTGCAGGAAAGATAGGCCATTTCTGAACCGGCAAAAAAACCTAAAAGGACGAATGCAACTATCACGATCAAGATCAACGTAATCATCCCACCACCTGCTTTTCTGCCGTAGGCAGATTTTTATTACATACACTTGTGATCAACAAAAATTGGCCCATGGGGCCAAAAGCAGGTGGTGGGATCATTTTTTCTTTCTGATCTCTACCTTCAGGATGCGTTGGCGTAACATTTCTTTGATCTGAAACTCAATTCCTTCCCATCGAAAGGATTCATTTGGCTTTGGAATTTTTCCAAACTGCTCGAGCAACCAGCCATTTAATGTTTCGCTCGTTTCGGAAGTTAAGGAAATTCCCAAAGACTCATTTAATTCATGAAGCCCGACTTTGCCATGGACTAAAAAAACACCGTCGCCGGTCGTTTTAATCAGGGGGTCGGCTTTGGCATACTCGTCGTAAAACTCTCCAAAAATTTCTTCAAGAATATCTTCCAATGTTACAAGCCCAGCCGTCCCACCGTACTCATCCACACAAACAGCGACGCGAGTCCCCGTTTTCTGAAACTCCTGAAGCAGTTCATCGATCGGTTTGGTTTCCGGAATATAATAAGGAGGCGCGATCAATTCGCGCAATCTTTTCTGATCATCCAACATAAATTCCTGTGTTGAAATTACCCCTAGCAATTGGTCGAGCGTTTTTTCATAAACCGGAACGTAGGAAAAATGAAACTGTTCAATCAGAGCAATTAATTTTTCGCGTCCTGCTTCAATATCAAACGCCACCAAATCCGTCCGAGGAGTCATAATCTCGCGCACCATCCGATCCCCTAAGTGAATTAAATTTTCAATCATCTCCCCTTCTTCTGGCTTGATGGCCCCTTCTTCTTCACCAATTCGGGCAAGCGCCATGAGCTCTGTTTCAGAAATCAAATCGGCGTCGCTTTTTTTCTCATGGACTAAGATAGAAAGGACTCGATCTGCAATTAAGCGGACGAGCCGGCGAATCGGGAAAAGAAGCCGAGCAAAGAAATCAAGCGGAAAGGCGAAAAAAAAGGCAAACCACTCATTATGCCGAACGGCAAAAACTTTGGGCGTCAGTTCTCCTATAATAACCAAAATAAAGGTGAACAACGGAATGATCCAAACCACACCTCTTGGTCCCAAGAGGTGAAGGGCAATCAGCGTTGCCAAAAAGGTAGCCATTGTATTGACTACCATATTTCCGATCAAAATGGTGATCAACGTGCGGCGAGGCCGTTCCAAAAGTGTACTGATTGTTTTCCATGCACGAGGGTGCTGGGTGCTTAAGCGCTTCTTTTCAAGCTTGGAAAGAGAAAAAACGGCGGCTTCGGAACCTGAAAAAAAGGCTGAGAAAGCAAGGAGGATAAACAAGGAGATGAGTTGAGAAAACAAATAAGTCATAAATTACCGGTAGAGCTTTTTTTGATGAATGTAGTTTAATACCGATTTTGGAACTAAATCACTTGAATCTTTGCCTTGATTGAAACAAGTGCGAATTTGGGTGGAAGAAACATCTAGAGGAACGAAATCTAAAAGTTCGATTCTCGGCGGCAGATTTTTGATATCAAAGCCCGGACGCTTGGCCACCACAAAATGAGCCAATGAAAAAATGGTTTCGATATCTTTCCATTGATCTAATGTTTTTCCCCAATCGCCTCCCGTGATAAAAAAAATTTCATTCGGCTTTGGGAATTGACTCCGCAACTGACGGAGCGTATCCACCGTATAAGAAATCCCCTTGCGTTTTAATTCAAAATCGGAAACCTCGAATTTCAGTTCATCTTTGATTGCCAATTTTACCATTTCAAATCGATCTTGAGGGGATGCCACCGTTTGTTCTTCCTTGTCTTTCAATGGATGTTGGAAAGCGGGGATGAAGATTAAACGATCTAACCGTAATTTTTCGACTGCGGCGCGCGCCAAAGCCAAATGCCCTTCGTGAATCGGATCGAAGGTTCCGCCTAAGACGCCAATTCGCAAAGGACGTTTCGGCATGATTTAAGTTCGAATTTGACCGGTGCCGTGGACGACATACTTATAGGAAACCAACCCTTCAAGCCCCATCGGACCTCGCGCATGGACTTTGTCGGTCGAAATGCCGATCTCAGCCCCAAAGCCATATTCATTTCCGTCGGAAAATCGCGTAGAGGCATTCACCATGACGGAGGAAGAATCCACCTTGGAAACAAATTTTCGCGCCGTCTTTGGATTTCGAGTAACAATGGAATCCGTGTGAGCCGAACCGTAAGTTTGAATGTGCCGGATGGCTTCATCGATATCCCGCACGACGCGGATGGAAAGAATCTTATCCAAATATTCAGTCCGCCAATCTTCCTCCGTCGCTTTTTTAATCCCGGGCAGCCATTTTTGGGTCGTTTGATCGCCCCGAATCTCACAACCCGCGTCCCGAAGCATTTGTCCATAAGGAGGCAGAAATTTTGAGGCAACGTCCTTGTGGACTAAAAGGGTTTCCATGGCGTTGCAAACTCCAACTCGTTGACATTTGGCATTGAAAGCGATCTTTAAAGCCATTTTCAAGTCAGCATCGCGATCAATATAAACATGACAAATACCATGATAATGTTTAATCACGGGCATTCGGGCATGCCGCGCCACACGCCGAATTAAGGCTTCACCGCCGCGCGGAATCACCAAATTGATCAGATGTTCCAGTTTCAAAAGTTCATCAATGGCTCGTCGATCCAGCGTCGGGATGAGAGAAACGGAAGCTTTAGGAATTCCGTAACGCCGCAACACGTTCTGATACACACGAACAATCGCTTGGTTGGAATGAAAAGCTTCCTTTCCGCCTCTCAAGAGAACGGCATTCCCACTTTTAAGGCACAAGGAAGCGCACTCTGAAGTAACATTGGGACGAGATTCGTAGATAATCAAAATGACGCCCAAAGGAACGGTTACTTTCTGAATTCGAAGGCCATTCGGACGCCGCCACGATTTCAGCACTTTTCCAATCGGATCATCGAGCTTGGCCACTTCTGAAACTGCCTTTGCCATTTGTTCAATCCGTTTTGAATCAAGTTTAAGGCGGTCAATCATCGCATCTGTGAGTTTCATCTGCTTTGCACTTTCCAAATCCTTTTGATTCGCCTTGATGACTTGGCTCGCGGATCTTTTTAAATGGTGGGCAACTTCATTCAAAAGCTTGCGCTTCTTTTTTGAAAGAAGTTCGGCCAAAACACGGGAGGCCTTCTGAGAGTCTTCGGCCAATTGGGTAAGTTGCTTTGTCAGTTTCATATTTTATCCCAAAAAAACCAAATGATTTCGGTGAATTAGTTCGTCTGTCCGCTTGTATCCCAAAATGGAATCAATCTCTTTCGCTCTTTTACCTTTGATTCTCTCAACTTCCTCACGCGAATAATTAATCATGCCTCGGGCAAAGATGCGGCCTTCCTCATCCGCTAATTCGACCACGTCTCCCAATTTAAAATTTCCAGACGAGCGGACGACGCCACTTGAAAGAAGACTTCTTTTAGACTCCTTCAAAGCACGGTGTGCTCCTTGATCAACGATGATCATGCCTTTCGAAGGAGCGGAATGTTCAAGCCACCTTTTCTTTGCACTGGTCCGTCGCTCATTCGGAACAAATAAAGAACCCACTTCTTCCCCTTTTAATATGCGCTCTACAACGCGTTCGTCACGCCCATTGGCCAAAACAATCGGAATGCCGGAACGCATGGCCATTCGGGCAGCTTCCAATTTGGCCTTCATGCCGCCTGCGGTTTTCTCGCTTCGTTTGGGATAAATATGAGCGGTATATTCCGTCAACTCTTCGGGCGAATGGATTTGTCTGATCAAAGTTTTATCCTTCAAATAAAGGCCGTCGATATCGCTTAGAAAAATCAAAAGGCTTGCTCCAATCATACTGGCCACATGAGCGGCCAAAATGTCATTATCCCCAAAGCGAATTTCCTCCGTTGCCACCGTATCGTTCTCATTCACAATGGGAACCGCTCCCATTTCAATAAGCGTCTCGATCGTATTTTTGGCGTTCACGAAACGTTCCCGCACTTGAATTTCATCACGCGTCAGAAGAATTTGAGCCGCATGGAAACCAGCATTCAAAAATAAAGCTTCATAAGCTCTCATCAATTTCCCTTGACCAATGGCGGCGCACGCTTGAAGTTCCGGCAAGGAAGAAGGCCGTTTTGTTTTTTTGAACGTATCCATTCCGAGGGCAATGGCCCCTGAACTCACCAGAACGACTTGAATACCTTCCTTGAGAAGGCTTATCACCTGCAAAACAATATGTTCCAACTGAGTTAAGGAAAAATGTCCCTCGTTCGTGGTAAGCGAACTGGTACCCACTTTAATCACCCAACGTTTCGCCCGTTTAAGTTCGTGCCTCATGAAGAATCCCTAAAAATTTTTGCGCGGCGGACATCAGCCGACTGACGCCAGTTCCCGATTTTGCAGAAATAAAAAAAACCCTTTCTTTCGCGGGGAAAAGTTTTTGTTTCTCGGCACCTTTCGGCAAAAGATCGGACTTATTCACCACCAAAAAGCGCGGAATCTCTGCAAAAGCAGGATTATAATGCCGAATTGTATCTATCACGATATTATAACCTGATTCCAGATCAGTTGAAAATTCAGATTGAGGATCCAAAACCAAGAAAATAAGCTGAGCCCGTTCCAAATGTTTCAAAAAATGGGTGCCAAGGCCGCGTCCTTCGCCAGAAGCTTGATAAATAGCCGGAAGTTCGCAGATCCGAAGCCGGTTGAACTGACTCCGATAAGTTCCCATTTGTGGCGATTTGGTGGCAAAAGGATATTCCGTTTCTAAAACGCCCGCTCCAGTTAATCGTTTGAGTAACGTCGTCTTTCCAGAATTGGGAAGCCCGACCAAAAAAATATCCGCGATGATCTTGAATGAAATTAAAAGTTCAAGCTCTTGGCTTGCACCACCTTGAGTCGCCGAATAACCGGCATGATTCCCATAGCCGCCTTTACCACCTTTTACAGCTATCACTTCTTCTCCCGAGTGGACCAAATCCCGAATCAAGAGATGATCTTTCTTGTTGAAGATAGTTGTACCGCAAGGAACTTTCACCACTCGATCTGAACCTTTTCGCCCGTACTTATTATTCCGAGTTCCAGCTCCACCGCCTTCGGCTTCGAAAATACGCTTCGATTTAAGCGCAAATAAATCTCCGGTTTGAGGATCCGCTCTTAGAATTACATCTCCCCCATCTCCACCATCTCCTCCATTCGGAATCCGTTTGTGATCCGCACGTTTAATAAAACTTTCGCATCCGCGCCCCCCTTGCCCGGAGCGGACCACGATGGTAACTTCATCGATAAATATCATTCCTCATTCCTAAATAAAAAAGCTGAGTTGGGCCTTATTTACCCTTCTCAGCCTTTTTTAAACCCCAATTTTTTCGAATTTAATTATTTAGAACTAAATGAACAGTTCGATTCGGCCTAAATTGCACGATGCCATCGCGAAGGGCAAAAAGCGTATCGTCAGCGCCGCGTGCCACATACCTCCCCGGCTTAAATCGTGTTCCTCTCTGTCTTACGATGATAGTCCCCGCATGAACCCGCTGGCCGCCATAGGCTTTGACACCCAGCATCTGCGGGTTAGAATCGCGACCATTGGTGGTACTTCCCTGACTTTTTGTATGCGCCATAATTTACCCCGCTTGAATGCTTTTAACCCGCAAGCGAACAACAGTTTGACGGTGACCCCTCTTGCGCCTGGAATTTTTCCGCCTCTTAAATTTAAAAGAAATGACCTTGGGTAATTTCACTGTCCCTAGAACTTCGCAGGTCACAGAAGCCTTAGGAACAAAAGGCTGGCCTACCTTTGCTTTTCCGTTTTCTTGAAGCAAAAGCACCTGATTTAGCTTCAACTCCTTTGCGTCTGAACTTTCGCCTTTAGCAGGAGCCGGTGTTTCTACTTCAAAAACCGTATTTTCCTCGACCTGATATTGACGAGAACCTACTAATACAATGGCATATGGATTCATCTGAGTTACCTGCAAGGTTGGTGATTCTAAATGAATTTGATTTAGAAGTCAAAGGGCTTATTAAAACAGCCTTATAACCTATTTAAAATGAAGCACTTAAAGAAAATAACAGAGATCATGTTTTGTAGCGGCGCTCTAAATCGCGCTGCCAATCCCCTGAAAAATCCTTAAACGTGCGGCCAAACACCTTCTCAAAAGCCTCAAAAAGAGGTTTGCCCTTTCCGAGTTCGGCCAAAAGCAGTTTCATCTTGTACATTCCAAACCGGTTAATCATTTCAGCTGTAAGAGAAAACACCTCCAAATAATACAAAGTGACCATATCGTGGGACGGCACCTTATAAAACTCCTTAAACAACAATTCATCCATGTGGATCAACGATTGATTTTGAACCGCAAGCTCCAAACCTCTCATCTGGATAGGCCGCACTTGATTTTCAAAGTATTGAGCCATGCCTTCGTTAAGCCATACAGGACACTTCATTTCACTGAGGCTCAAAACAAAAGCGTGTGCCAATTCGTGATAAATGAATGCCTTCAAATCAGCTGGAGTTCGATCCCCCGTATAAACCGGGAGCCTAATTTTGCCGTCATACATGGCGGCCAACCAATGGGGAAGCTTGCCGTACAAAGTTTCAAATTCATCACGATCATAAAATAATACTGGAATTTTATTTCTTGGGTAAAAACCAAAACTTTGCGATATCGTCCGATAGGCTTCTCTCAAATACTCCCGGATCGTAGAGCCTTCAAACTCGCGAT
>JACQQO010000061.1 GCA_016206955.1 Candidatus Omnitrophota bacterium | reverse complement strand
CCCCAAAAGATCAACAAATTATCAGGGTACTGAAGGTCAGGGCGGTCCCCATGGAACCCGAAGTCGGGTGGCCGGCTCCCTTTCAGTTTTTATCTCTCCTCCATTTCGTTAAGGAGGCGCAAGCAAAAACTTCAAAGGGATGATCCCACCACATGTTTATCCGCCGAAGGCGGATCAATGGAATAATGAGCCAAGCGTCCCTTCGTCCTATCACCCGTTCATGCGCCAAAGGCGCATTGGCCTTTCAGGCCAAGAATGGGTGATAGGATCGGGCCGCAAACAGGTGGTGGGATGAAGCGGGAAAAGCTCTATAAGATCGGTGAGGTAATGGAATATTCAGGGCTTTCGAGGCAAACCATTCACAATTACACGATGGCAAACCTGATTTCGGAGGCGCGCCGGACCCCTTCGGGACATCGTCTTTATGACGAATCGGTCTTCGACCGGCTTGAGAAAATCAAAGTGCTTCAATCCAAGAACTATACCTTGCTGCAAATTAGGCGGCTTTTGGAAAAAGAAGGATAACGTGTTGCATGGATTTTTATTTTAAATAAAGGAGGTGATTGTCATGATTGAGGCTGATGTCAAGCTTTGGAAAAAATACAAACGGACCAAACATAAAGCGCTTCGAGAAGAAATTGTTCGTAAGTATTTGTATTTGGTGAAATACGTAGCGGGCCGAGTCGCCATTGGGCTTCCTCCCAATGTGGAGTTTAATGATTTGGTCAGTTACGGAATTCTTGGGCTTTTCGACGCGATTGAAAAATACGATGTGACTCAAGGCAATAAATTTGAAACGTACGGGGTTTCTCGTATTCGCGGGGCGATTATGGATGAGCTGAGAAAGCTGGATTGGGCTCCGCGCCTCTTGAGAAAACGCGCCCGTGAGATTGAGCGAAAAATGCGGGAACTTGAAGACCGGTTGGGCCGCACGGCAACCGAAGAGGAATTGGCCAAGTCGATGAAAATGAGCGTAGAAGACTTAAATGGAATTTACAGCGAGCTCAATTCCACAACGTTCCTTTCCCTCGATGAAGTTTGGCAGAATGACGATGGGAATAAACCTATTTCCAGGCTTCAAACCGTTGAGGACTCGCTGATTACCGATCAATTTAGCTATGTCCATCAAGGCGAAGTCAAGGAGCTTTTGGCCCAGTCGATTGATCAGCTGCCTGAAAAGGAAAAACTGGTGATCGTTCTCTATTATTACGAGAATTTGACGCTCAGAGAAATTGGAGAGGTACTGAATGTGTCAGAATCCAGGGTCTGCCAAATTCACACGAAGGTTGTGATGAGACTCAGAAGCTACTTAATGAAAAAAACAGGAGAAATTACGCTCGAAGCATAGATTTCGAAGCCATCTTCATCAAGTTTCCCCCGCGCTCTGCCGATACTTGGATTGGAGAGTCAATCGAGAAGGACTTCTCTGAATTTCGGTTCTTTTATCGGCGGCTAGAATGATGACCCACAAATGGAATGTCATGTCAGATCATGCAGACTGTGCACTCCCCAAAAACGAATCCAATTGGATGGGCGGAGTGCGAATGAAAGATATTAACAATCCAAGTTTGAAACAAGAAATTGAAAAATTTAAGCGGGTGCTCATTGATGTGCCCGAGCCCAACTTCGGAAGAATCCGAGAATTAAAGGAAAAAATCAGAAAAAAAACCCTCTTAACCAAAGAAGCTATCGAAGAAACAGCCGAACGTCTCGCCGCCAGGTTTTTAGGCAGGGATTAAGTTGTTTTGAGGTTCAAGCTGTGTGCGTTCGATCCAGCGTTGAATGGCAGGAAGTCTCATAAAACGTTTCCAAATCGCCCCGTCATTTAGGAAATTTTCAAGCATCATTACCGTAATGCCTTGATCAATTCCTAAATATTCCGAAGCCCACCAATTCCGATCCAGATTAAAGGAGTCTTTGAATCCCATTGGTCCATACAAGCGGTCTCCATAGGATTCATATACATTGCGGATGACCGACATCGATTCGGCAGGCGTAAACACAATCGAAGAGAGAGCCGCGTAGGGCGCGACTGTACCGTCATGAAGTCCGATTCCGGGTTCTGCTCCGTAAGCTTTGTAACCGTCTGGGCCCAAGCAAGCGGAAAGACCCCAAATCTGATTTTGATAGGAGCGGTAAGAGGCTTCATTCAAAACGCAAAATTCTTGATTGGCAAGCGTCGCTTTTTTGGAATTATCAAAATAATTAATTCCTCCGTCGTTGAGATTTCTAAAATCAATGAAGGCATGCGAATATTGATAGGTGAACAAACTTCCGGTGTAGGAATATACGATTTCCTTGCCGTTATAGGAATCCGTATCCCGTTTCCATTCACGCCACACCTGTCCCGATACGGGAAACGTTTCTGATCCTCCGGCGAGGGCCTGAAGAATCAGATGTTCAGCGTACATGTCCCATTGGTAAGGCAGAAATCCGCGTTCCGGTTTCCAACCGTGTGAGAACAGGAGTGTTCCGTTAAGCATCCAATTCCAATCCACTCGGTCGTAGAGCCGTCTCGCACGGACTTCAAGATCTGTTCCCCGAAAATAAGAAGCTGCGAGGAGTACCGAGGCGATCAAGATGGCAGTATCGATTGAAGAGAGTTCCGAAGCCCATATCCTTTTTCCGGTTTTGGGGTTCAGAAAATGGTAGAAAAACCCCTTTTCGCCGGCCGCTCTTTGCTCAAGCGTATCAAATGTCCGTGCGATTTTTTGATAAGCTTCGCGGTAAGAAAGCCAACCGTTTTGGAAGGCAATCGCGAAACTGACCAAAGCAAAACCCGTGGCGGCTATGGAAGCCGGCGCTCCAACGCGGGAGGAATCTTTTGTGAGGCCGGTTTCAGGATCGGTTTGCGTCAGGAAGTATTGGAATGAATCTTTTTGGACTTTTTTGAGGAGGAGATAATCTTCTTTGGAAATCGAAAGCGTTCCTTGGGAATAAAGCGGAAAGCATTGAATGAAGATAAGAAAGATAAGTGTCATTGCGAGGCAGCGTCGCCATTGAAGCCGAAGCAATCCAAAAGTCAGAGATTGCCGCGCCTCGCTTCGCGAGGCTCGCAATGACGGAAAGTTAATCCGAAGTGGTCTTGAATTTTGCAAGTTCTTTTTTAAGTTCTTCAGACGACGCATCACGTGGCATTCCGTTTGAGACCCGTTTCATTTTGGTCATGGCAGCGTCCAATGCGGCGGCCATTTCATTGAATTGCTTTGCCAGATAATGAACTTCATCGAACTTGCGGAATTTAATCCGAACCGTTAAATTCCCTGTTTTTACCTCTTGCAGATATTGCCCCAATTTAAAAATAGGGCCGGCAATTTTATGTGTCAGGAAAATACTCCCCCACCCAATGAAGATCAGAAGTAAAATGCCTAAACCAAGAATCCGACGGTGGGTTTCATCCATCATTTCGCGGATCATTTCCATTTGACGTTCGCTGAGAAGCGCTATCTCCTTATAAGCTCGAATACTGGATAAGGAGGATGATTCTTTAGAAGGCCGTTTGGCTTGTTCATATTCATTAATGTGTGCAGCAGTCAGCATCGACTGGCGGATGGATTCTTCAGAGAAAACTTGGACGGCCGAACCCCATATGCCGAAATAACTTCCCGTCATTCCAACAGCAGATATGATTCCAAGGGTGGATATGATGTAGAAGAGGTATCGCAGCTGGAGCGCTTTGTCGATTAAGAAATGTTTTCTTCGATTTCTCATTTTCTCTTGATAAAGAATATCGGCTTAGTCACCTTATATCCTAAATTCCTATTTCCAACCGAGGGGTTCATTGTTAAAATACGAACCGTCATGTGCGGGATTGTCGGTTATATCGGTGGGCGCGAAGCGGTGCCTATTTTAATAAAAGGGTTGGAACATCTTGAATACCGTGGTTATGATTCTGCGGGAATCGCTTGTCTTGATACCGGCCGATCTGAATTTTTCTTAGCGAAGGAAAAAGGGAAACTCTCCGAATTAAAAGCCAAATTGAATGGTAATTCCGACCAAATGCATTTAGGGATTGGCCACACTCGATGGGCGACTCATGGAGAACCTTCCACCCTTAATGCCCATCCCCATTTGGGAGAAAAAGGCCGTATTGCCCTGGTCCACAACGGGATCGTTGAGAATTATACCGAGCTTAAAGCCGAGCTCGAGAAAAAAGGGCATCGCTTTAAATCTGAGACGGATACTGAAGTGGCCGCGCATTTAATTGAGTTTTACTATCGTCATGATCTTCGCGAAGCCATCCAAAAGGCGATTCGACGGATGAAAGGTTTTTTTGCTTTTGTGGTGATTTCTCGCGACGATCCCAATCGAATCTTTGCCTGCAAACGTTCTAACCCGCTTGTGGTGGGCGTGGGTCGAAAAGAGCATTTTCTGGCGAGTGACGTTTCTGCTCTCCTTCCTTATACCAAGAAAGTCATTTATCTGGAGGATGATGAATTGGTGGAACTAAAACGGGATTCTGTCATTGTGACTCAGCTTGAAAAAGGAACTCCAATCCGAAAATCAATTTCGAAAATCAATTGGAGTGTAGAAGAAGCGCAAAAATGTGGTTTCCCGCATTTTATGTTGAAGGAAATCTACGAGCAACCGCGCGTGGTCGAGGAAACACTTAAGAAACGGTTTAAAAGAGGAAACAAAATTGAATTCGATACGCTCACTTCAAAAGTAAGGCGGAATCTCGCGAAGGCAAAGAAAATTTTCGTGGTTAGTTGCGGCACTGCCTATCACGCTGGCCTCGTAGCCCGTTACATGCTTGAGGAATATGCTCGAATTCCAACTGAGGTGCACGTCTCGAGCGAGTTTCGTTATGCAGATCCTATTGTCAATCGAGGGGATGTTGTCCTCTTAATCACTCAGTCGGGTGAAACCGCGGATACATTGGCGGCGTTGAGAGAAGCAAAGCAAAAAGGAGCGCTGGCGCTTGCCATTGTCAATGTCGTGGGAAGTACGATCGCGCGCGAAGCCGACGCCGTAATTTATACGCACGCGGGCCCCGAAATTGGCGTGGCTTCGACGAAAGCTTATCTAGCCCAATTAATGACGCTTGCGCTCTTTGCGATTGACCTTGGAGTTTTGCGGAAAAAAATTTCTCGAGCTTTATTGTCCAATCTAACTCGAGAAGCTAAAAAACTTCCCGATCAAATCACCAAAGTCCTCAAACAATCCGAGACGGTTAATCAAGCATCGGAAGCATTTTTTCATAAGAAGAATTTTCTCTACCTCGGCCGCGGGTACAATTATCCTACCGCGCTTGAAGGCGCGCTTAAATTGAAAGAAATTACATACGCCCACGCACACGGATATGCGGCAGGCGAAATGAAGCACGGCCCGATTGCTTTGATTGATAGTGAACAGCTTGTCGTGTGT
>JACQQO010000060.1 GCA_016206955.1 Candidatus Omnitrophota bacterium | reverse complement strand
GGTTATCACAACACTTCCTTTGAACTCGATTCCGTCCGCAAAGGAGTTCAAGATTACGTCATCAAAGATCAAGTCACACGGCATCTTTTGGTTCAAGTGATCCTCCATGCCGTGGAGCGGCAGCGTTTGAAAGACGAAAATAAAACGCTCATGGATCAGTTTGAGCGCTTAAGCCTCCTCGATTCCAATACGGAACTGCTCAACCGGCGAGGTTTAGAAAAAATATTCTCCCGTGAAATTGCATGGCTTCAGAAGAATCATTCCATTTTGCCTGCCATTCTTTTGGATCTGGACGATTTTAAGCAAGTGAATGATTTATTCGGTTACACGGTAGGCGATGAAGTTTTGAGGCAGATAGCCCATAAGCTTCTGGCTGCGTTACGGGCCACCGATTATGTGTTCCGTATCGGCGGAGATGAATTCATGGTTTTGCTCCCTGGAACGCCAGCTGCCGACAGCGTTCAAGTGGCCGAAAAAATCCGTCTGGCCATTTCTGAAAAGCCAATCCAAGTGGGATCCGAAAAAATTGAAATGACCGCCAGCTTAGGCTTAATTCAAGTGAATGAACATACTGGTTCTGTTGAAAATTTGATCGCAAGAGCACACGACGTTTTAAGCTTAGGAAAAGAAGAGGGCAAAAATCGCGTCAGTTCTGTCCTTAAAGAGGAAAATTCGGTTGTTACCCCTCATAAATTGATCGATGAGATTCTGGATCAAGTTCGCAGCGGTAAGTCTTTTTATGTCGTCAAGCAACCCATTTTCAGGCTCAAAGACAAGCACGTGATCGGTTATGAATTTTTAAGCCGTTCTTCCGTGGAAGTCTTTAAAAATCCGGGCGATTTCTTTCGTTTGGGTTCGGAATATAATATCCTCGGCATTGTCGATCATCATTGTTTTCGAAATTGCATTCGTACAGCGGCCGAACTCACTTCCGGTATCAAAAAACATATTAATGTATACCCCTCTACCTTAGTTGAAATTGGAGCCAAATATTTGCTTGATGAATTTCCTCCCGAGGCAAACCTCCGAGATTTTTGCATTGAGATCAGCGAAGAACTGATCGTGGCAAATCCAGCCAATTTGATTAAGCCCATTCAAGAATTAAGGCGCTCAGGGCTTGCGATTGCCATCGATAATGTTGCGTTTGGAAAAAGTTCTCTCGAAAGCCTCGTTTTGTTAGAGCCTGATATGGTCAAGGTGGATAAAAAATGGATCATTGGGCTTTCCAAAGATAAAGATCGCATGAGAGCTTTAGAGCGCATGCTCAAAGTGGCTCGCGCTTTGGAGACCACAATCATTGCCGAAGGAATCGAAACTCAAGAAGATTTAAAAGTATTAAAATCTCTTGGCATTAGCCACGGCCAAGGTTTCCTTTTGGCCACCCCCGCCGAATAATACACAGCGTGAACATCCGATTTTGTTTGGCGTGGCTTCGCCCAGGCACTTCAAATCTTTCCAAGGCTTTCAAGTTGAGCGGGGCACGCTCGCTTTTCAGCGACTATACCGAAAGAATTTCGAAATTTGTTCCGTGCCAAATCTCGTGTTTAGAATTACCCCTCACCCTAGCCCTCTCCCCTTCGAGGGGAGAGGGGAGGGTAAGGGGAATCAAAACTTGGTTGTGCGATCACGGGGCAGGCACAAAGGAATTTTCATCAGAGGCGTTAGCTCGTTCTCTCGAAACCTTGATGACTTCCGGTGTCCGCGAACTCCATCTTGTGATTGGCGGACCGGATGGTTTTTCAAGCGAAGAGTTTAAGCGGCTTCAGCCCGATTTAAGATGGAGCTTCGGCCTCATGACTTTGCCTCATGAACTCGCCGCTGTTGTAGCCAGCGAACAAATATACCGTGCATTTACGATTATTCGCAAACTGCCATACCATTTAGGTCATTAACTAGGCTGTTCAGAAAAAAGGGGACAGGCAATATTTCCTGCCTGTCCCCTTTTTTTATTAGTGGTGGGAACAAAAAATAGGGTTTATAATTCACCTCTCTTTCTGCACTTAAGACAGAAAAACAATTTAAACCTCAGAAAGGAAATACATGAAGAAAAAATCTATTTTAATCATCACACTTGTTGGTTTAATCATTGGAACTTTGAGCGCTTGTTGCCGCAAGCAGCAATGTCCTGCGTGTCAACCCTCGTTTGGCGGGACTCAAGTTGCGCCACAGGCAGCTGCCCAACCGGCTGAAGAATCGTTAGGCGAATCCCGCCGTTCAGACATTAAATAAAATTGAAAATCGCAGATTGTTACAAGTGCCAAAAACACACCTTTTCGTTTGAATTTTTCCCGCCGAAGACGGATGAAGGCGAGGCCAAACTTTTTGAAACGGTCCGCCATCTCAAAAAACTGGAGCCTTCCTTTGTTTCGGTGACGTATGGAGCGATGGGAACCACCCGCGACAACACGATCCGCATTGTCGAAAAAATAAAAAATGAAATTGGAATTGAAGCTGCCGCACACTTGACTTGCGTAGGGCATACTCAAGAAGAAATCGAAGCTGTCTTAGCGGAGCTTTATGAGCGCGGCGTTGAAAATATTGTTGCCCTTCGCGGCGATCCGCCAAAAGGGGAAACCGAATTTAAGCCTGTCCCTCGCGGGTTTCGGTACGGTTCGGAGCTTGTGCGGTTTATTCGGAGTCACCCGAAATACGGAAAAGCATTTTCGATCGCGGTGGCGGGCTATCCGGAAGGGCATATTGAATGTCCGGACAAAGAAAAAGATCTGGAACATCTGAAACAGAAGGTCGATCAAGGAGCGGACGTTGTGATTACTCAACTTTTTTTCAATAATCGCGATTTTTTTGATTTTGTCGATCGATGCCGGAAAATTGGAATCCGAACTCCCATTGTCCCCGGAATTATGCCTGTGACGCACGGCCCTCAAATTCAGCGATTTGCTTCGATGTGCGGCGCGAGTATCCCGGAAGAAATCAAGGAGGCGATTACCAAATTTGGAGATGATCAATCATCGGTTGAGGCCTTTGGCATTGAATATGCCATTAAACAATGCAGAGAACTTTTGAAAGGCGGCGTTCCGGGGATTCATTTCTATACGCTTAATAAATCTCATGCAACTGAGCGGATTTATCAAAGTTTGAAAGCATAAAGTAAATGAAACAGACATTGGATTCACCTCATCTGAAACAGGAACAGGAAGTAACTTTAAGTTCGAAGAGAAGAAGCTATTCCTTTCTCGCAAGCATTCTTTTTTTGTTTATGGATCTTGTTTACGGAAAAAAGAAAACGCTTTCTAAATTTAAAGTCTTGGAAGTCATTGCCCGTGTTCCTTATCAATCGTGGGAGCATGTGGCTTATATTGCGATGACGCATACCTACGCCAAACCGGATTTTGCGAGAAGAATATTCGAATTTGTCCGCGAGGCACGGTCTCAGCAAGACAATGAACAATGGCATTTGCTCATCTTGGAAGAATTGACGCAAAAGAAGGGCATCAAAGAAAGTTTCTTTTTGTATCGGATTCTCCCTCAATTTATGGCATTTTTTTATTATCATGTGAGTTGGCTTCTTTACGTCATGAAACCCTCTTGGAGTTATGACTTAAACGCTGATTTCGAAGACCATGCGGAACATGAATACATGGAGTTTGTGAAAGAAAATCCCCAACTTGAACAGGAAACTTTTGAAAGCGAATTTAAACAAGATTATGGTGAGTTTAATTC
>JACQQO010000007.1 GCA_016206955.1 Candidatus Omnitrophota bacterium | reverse complement strand
CTCTGGATCCCCGCGTGCGCGGGGATGACACACTGATCCAATCATGAAGCCGCTTAGAAAGGGAGTTCG
Source organism: Candidatus Omnitrophota bacterium (assembly GCA_016206955.1). Lineage (GTDB taxonomy): Bacteria > Omnitrophota > Omnitrophia > Omnitrophales > Danuiimicrobiaceae > 01-FULL-45-10b. Next base: position 6,047 of record JACQQO010000007.1, on the reverse strand, counting down.
CCTTCCGGATTTTAAATACCGGAGCCTCTCAGGCACTCAGATTCATCTCCCACGTCCCGCAAGATTTCTCACCTTTTTCCTCAAGCAGTCGGCTGTCGCACCTGCTATTCCGTGTGTCCACGAAGGCGAAGCGGTGTTCGTAGGAAGTAAAATTGCAGAAGCCTCCGAATGGAACTCGGTTCCGCTTCATTCCAGCGTCAGCGGGAAAGTTACGAACATAATGGAGGATCGAATTGTGATCGAATCGGATGAAGTTGATAAATTAGATCCTTCCATTCAAGCGCGTGTGGAAATTCCATCAGAGCCGGATCAATTGGCTACGCTCATTCATGAAGCAGGAGTTGTTGATCTTGGCGGGAAGGGCCACGCAATCCATGTGCATTTGACGGAAGCGAGGGCAAAAAAAGTCGAGACCTTGATTTTGGATGGCTGCGAATCGGAGCCTTTTCTGACCGCAGATCATGTTTTGATGCTCAATCATCCAGTCGAAATTTTGAAAGGAGCCGAGATTCTTCGAATAGCCTCGGGTGCTGAGCGAGTCGTCATTGCGGTGGAGCAAAATAAATTGGAAGCGCTTGAGCTTTTGAACAGTAAAAATTACAACTTGAAATTCGAGCGAATTAAAACCGCTGTATTGCCCGTTCGTTATCCGCAAGGATCGGAACGCGCTTTGGCAGAGTCTATTCTTGGACGGCCTTTGAAAAAAGGTGAGACAGCGCTTGAAGCAGGCATTTTGGTTGAGAGTGTCGCGAGCGCATTCGCCGTTTATGAAGCGGTTTATCTCAAGAAACCGCTGTATGAACGCGTGATGACGGTAAGCGGTTCTTCGATTTTGGAACCCAAGAATCTTTGGGCGAGGATGGGAACCCAAGCAGCCGATCTCATTCGCGCATGCAAAGGTTTTATGCGCGAACCGGAGCGGGTTATTTTTGGAGGGCCGATGACGGGCCGCTCGATTGCTCATCTCGATGAGCCAGTGACGAAGGAAGTGCCAGGAATTTTAGCTTTTTCTTCAGAGCTTGAAATGTTTGGAAAAGAAGAAACCTGTATCCGGTGCGGTTTCTGCATTGACATCTGTCCAGTATCGCTGGTGCCCGAAGCGATCGTAAAGGCCATTCGACAAGGCCAACCGGACTTGGCCCAAACGTATGAAATCGATTCGTGCACCGAATGCGGTCTTTGTGCTTACATTTGTCCTTCTTACATTCCCATGGTGGACATCATCCGAAAGGGAAAGGAAGTTTTCAAAAGCGAGGATTCAGAGCGAGAACCCGTCTATGCTTTCTCTTCGCGGGACTAAGCCCGAGAAACCCTTCTCACTTGCCTCAAGTCCTCACCTGCACGCGGCACATTCCGCTCAAACCATCGTTTGGGGAATGATTGCGTCTCTTCTTCCAATTGGTATTGCGAGCATTTTCTTTTTTAAATGGAATGCGCTCAGAATTTTATTCGTTGTTTTGAGTTCTGCAATAGCGTTTGAATGTCTATTTCGAATTCTCACCAAGCGGCAGTTGTATATCCAAAATGGAAGCGCCATCTTGACCGGCGTTCTTTTCGCTTTTCTGCTTCCTCCAACACTTTCATGGCAGCTGATTTTGCTTGGGACTCTTTTGGCAGTGGTAATGGGAAAAGAAATCTTCGGCGGTTTTGGCCAAAACCTACTTCACCCCTCGCTCTTTGGCTACGGCGTTTTGGTTTTATTTTCACCCGAGGTAATGGTCGGCGCCCAACTTTTGGGTGGAGCCAGCCTCGTTGCAATTGTCATTAGCGGCATGATCCTTGTGGTCAAAAAATGGATTTCGTGGGAGGCCTCCTTTCTTTATATCGCGGCGGTTGCCATCGGATCTTCTCTTCTTGGAAGGGATGTGCTTCGCGAAATATTAGACGGAAGCATTTTAATCGGCGCTTTCTTTTTTGTGACCGATTGGACGACCACTCCAGTTACCAAAGAAGGGCGCGCGCTTTTCGCCGTTTGCGCCGGCGCGTTAACCGCAATCATCCATACATGGATTGGTTCTACTGAGGCGATGGCCACCTCAATTCTTCTCATGAATGCGCTTGCCCCTACCCTTGACCGTTTTGCAGGACTGCATTTGCGGAAGGTTTTTAATTGAGTTTAGTAACTTGGAGTTAGGGGGACACTTTACTTAATTCAGTCATGAAAGGGAATTAAGTAAAGTGTCCCCCTAAGGTAGTTAAGTAGCAGCAGCTATCCTCATGTGTTATACTTAATTCACGCAGTTAACAATCCCACAACCAAAGGATGTCATGGACATTCGCCACGTTTTAGATGAAGCAGTGAGGCAAGGCGCCTCGGATATCCATATCTCTGTCGGCCGGCCCGTTACCTTCCGAGTGGACGGGAAATTAGTTGCCCTGGACAACAAGATTTTAACCGCCAAAGATACTGAAGAATTGACCAAGATGATTGCTTCGGAGCAGCACCAATCGCAAATCGAGCGCATTGGCGGCGTAGATTTCGGATTCAATATCGAAAAAGGCTTTCGCTTCCGCGCTTCTTGTTTCAAACAGAAAGGCGCTTTTGGAATTGTACTTAGGATACTTCCGAGGCAATTTTTCACCTTTGAGCAGATTGGATTGACGGACAAAGTGATCGCGCTTCTCAACCGGCCCCGCGGCCTAATTTTGGTGACCGGCCCCACGGGTTCCGGTAAAACGACCACGCTGGCAACCATGTTGAACTATATCAATGAGACCCGAGACGATACCCATATTATTACCATCGAAGATCCTATCGAATATTTTCATGATCATCAAAAAGCCATTGTCAACCAACGGGAAGTAGGGGTGGACGTACCCTCTTTTTCCGAAGCGTTGATTAAATCGTTGCGCCAAGATCCGGACGTCATTTTGATCGGTGAAATGCGCGATTTGGCGACGATGGAAGCTGCGATTACCGCGGCCGAAACCGGACATTTAGTTTTTGCCACCCTTCACACGACAGGAGCTGCGAGAACAGTGGACCGGATTATCGATGTGTTTCCGGCACATCAACAGCCCCAAATTCGTGTTCAGTTGGCCTCGACAGTGATCGCCGTGATTTCTCAAGTGCTCATTCCAAAAATGGGCAAGTCCGGACGCGTGGCGGCGTTTGAAATTATGATTTCCACTCCTGCGATCGCGAACTTGATTCGGGAAGGCAAAACCCATCAGATTATTTCTGAACTTCAAACTGGCACCAAATACGGCAGCAGGACGCTGGACAGCCATTTATTAGAGCTTTACAGCAAAGGCATCATTTCTTATGACGATGCCATTTCCAAATCTTATGATCCGGCCCAATTTGCCCAGCAAGCGAGCCAAGTTAAATTTTCCACCAAAGGCGCCAGCGCCGGTGTCTTTGCCAAGAAATAAAATACTTGATTTATCGATTTTCTTAAGGTATTCTACTTAAACAATTTTAGGGTAATTATCCTTTCGAGTTCTACCCCTCAATGATTTCTCAAAACGGTTAATCCCAAATTTATTAAGTGTTAGGTGATTTTTTAGTTATACGGTTTTGACTGTCTCGCTATGAATTCAATTCCTGGCCGTCTCTTATTGATTGATGGGCAATCCTTTTGTTACCGGGCGTTTTTCGCCATTCGCGAGCTTACTAATTCAAAAGGAGAACCCACCAATGCAATTTACGGCTTCATTACGATGCTTCGCAAGCTCCTCCGAGAGGAGAAGCCGAACTACGTGGGGATTTGTTTTGACCGAAAAGAGCCAACGTTTCGACACGGACGCTATGATGCCTATAAAGCGCACCGAAAACCGATGCCAGACGATCTGATTGAGCAAATGCCGCACATTAAAGAATTTGTTCAGGCTTATCGAATCCCCGTGTTTGAGAAAGCCGGTTATGAAGCTGATGATTTGCTCGGCACGATCGCGAAGAGAGCCGAGAAAGAAGGGCTTGAAGTTTTGATCGTCACCGGTGATAAAGACGCGCTGCAGCTTGTGGATGAGAAAGTGAAAGTTTTTAACACGCACAAGGAAGAAGTTTTGGACCGAAAAAGCGTCGAAGAACGTTTTCGCGGGCTCGGTCCTGAACAGGTCGTGGATATCATGAGTTTGGCAGGAGACGCCTCAGATAATATTCCGGGCGTTCCCGGAATCGGCGAAAAAACCGCTGTCGAACTGATCTCGGAGTACGGTTCATTAGAAAAACTCTACCGCAATCTAGATCGAGTTAAAGGAGCCAGAAAAAAAACGCTTGAGGAAAATCAAGAACTTGCTCGGCTTTCGAAAGACCTTGCTACGATTGATTGCAATGTACCAATTGAACTCGATCTGGAACAAATGAAAGTACAACCGTCCGATGAGAAACGGCTGGCAGAACTCTACAAACGCTTCGAATTTAGAAGCCTTCTTAAGGAATTGACGCCTGTTGGAGAGACTGGCGAAGAGAAGCGAAAATATCACTTAGTGACGACTGAGGAGGATCTTAAGAAACTGGTTGAACAACTCGAACAGGCAAACGCCGTCGCAGTTGATACTGAAACCACTTCCACTGAACCGACAAAAGCCGGCTTAGTCGGAGTCAGCTTTTCAGTCAAATCCAAGGAAGCGTATTACATTCCTGTATGTATGTACAAATGTACAGACAAGAAAGTGGCCGCGCGGCCACTTTCTGCCCGCGGCATCGAATGGGAGAAGGTTCGGAGCCTGATTGCGCCAGTCTTGGAAAATGAAAAAATCGAAAAATACGGCCAGAATATGAAGTACGATTTCATCGTTCTCAAACGCCACGGGATCGATTTGAAAGGCCTTGCGTTTGACACCATGATCGCCTCCTATTTAGTCAATCCTCTAAAACTCAACCATAATTTAGATGACATTACCTTTGAATATCTTGGAATTAAGAAAATTGATATCGAAAGCCTCATCGGAAGCGGCAAAAAGCAAATCTCGATGGAGGAAGTCCCGCTTGAGAAAATTTCTGAATATGCCTCGGAAGACGCCGATTGTGTTTTCAGACTCGTCGAGCCTCTCCGGAAGCTGCTTGAAGCGAATCAATTAACCGAGCTTTTTGAGAAACTTGAAATGCCTCTTTTGCGCGTGCTTGCTCAAATGGAAATGAACGGCGTTGCGGTCGATCGAAATTTCTTAAAAGAGCTTTGTAAAAATTTAGGCCGTGATTTGGATCAGCTTACGGCGGCCATTTGCAAAGAAGCCGGCGAAGAATTTAATATTAATTCAACGAAGCAGCTGGCCGATATTTTATTTACGAAGCTGAAGCTTCCGATTATTAAACGGACCAAAACAGGCTATTCCACCGACGCGGATGTGTTGGAACGGCTTGCGCAAAGTTATGAACTTCCCAAACGGCTGCTGGAATACCGCGAGAAAACCAAGTTAAAATCAACTTACGTTGATGCGCTTCCGGATTTGATTCATCCCGATACCCAAGTGATCCATACTTCTTTTAACCAAACCACCACTTCAACCGGCAGGCTTTCAAGTTCAGAGCCTAATCTTCAAAATATTCCCATTAAGACCGAGCTCGGCCGCCAAATTAGGCGTGCTTTTATCCCGCGCGCGAAAGGCCGACAGATTCTTTCAGCGGATTATTCGCAGGTAGAACTTCGCGTGTTGGCTCATTTTTCCGAGGATCCCAATTTAGTTCAAGCGTTCCAAGAAGGCCGCGACGTTCATCAATTTACCGCCACGCTTCTTTACAACATAGTGCCGAAGGATGTGACGCGCGAAATGCGGAATGTAGCAAAGACCATTAATTTTAGCATTGTCTACGGGGTAAGCGCATTTGGGCTGGCGCAAAGTTTGGGAATTTCAGTGAGCGAGGCACAGGCTTTTATCGATTCTTATTTTGAGCGCTATGCGAAAGTGAAAGAATATCTCGAGGCTCAAAAGGAAGAAGCCCGCCAGCGCGGTTTTCTCAAAACGATTTTAGGACGGCGTTCTTATTTTCCGGAGATCAATTCGTCTAATCTGAATCGGCGTCAATTTGCCGAGCGCGTTGCCATTAATGCCCCCATTCAAGGCTCGGCAGCCGATATTATCAAACTTGCGATGATTGAAAT
>JACQQO010000074.1 GCA_016206955.1 Candidatus Omnitrophota bacterium | reverse complement strand
AGCGTACTCCTACTCACTCAGCACATCCAGATCCAATGGTCATCCTCTTGGCAACCGCAGTTGGGATCGTCGGCGTTTTGATTGCTTTTATTTTTTACCGGCTTAAAGAAAAGCGGAGAAAGCGCTTCTCAGAAATTTTCTCGTGGATTAAGCATCTCTTGGAAAGAAAATACTACATGGATGATCTTTACAATTTTATCCTCCGCTACATTCAAGAACCGTTCGCGCGGTTTCTGAATTGGTTTGAACGGAAAATCGTTGTGGAAGGCGCCGTCAATCAAACTGCGGCTTTGACGGCCTATGGCGGGCAGATCTTAAGAAAACTGCAAACGGGCAGAATCCAAACCTATCTTTCTATTTTTTGTGCCGGAATTGTGATCCTGATTTACCTTTTAACCATTCAGGCTTTGCATTGATGCATCAAATCCATTCTTTTCTGCCTTTTCTTGTTTTGATTCCGCTCATGGCGGCGGGATTCATCCTGTTACTTCCTTCAAAACGACCGGGCATAGTCCGTACGGTTGGAATAGGCGCAACGGCTCTCACATTTTTCCTCACTCTTTTCCTTTTCTTTAAATTTGATTCTGCAAATACAGATTTCCAATTTGCGCGGCAAATCCCGTGGATCCCAAGCCTCGGAATTTCCTACCACGTAGGAGTCGACGGAATCGGAATGGTCATGATTCTCCTTCATGCGATTCTCTCCTTCTGCGGGGCTTTGGTTTCTCGATCGATTAGCCAAAACGTGAAATCTTATTTTGTGTTTTATTTGATTCTCGTCGCGAGCATTTTCGGCGTATTTACTTCACTCGATCTTTTTTTTCTCTACCTTTTTTACGAAATGGCCGTGATCCCCCTCTACCCCATGATTGGAAGGTGGGGAAGCCAAAATCGAGAATATGCCGCGATGAAGCTTACGCTTTACATTTCACTCGGTGCAGTCGTCGCACTCGTTGGTTTGCTTGCCACTTATTCTGTCTCAGGACTCAATACGTTTGATCTTCTCCTCCTCAGTGAACAAGCGAAAACGGGCGTATTCACGACTTATTTTCAGATGTGGTGCGCCCCGCTTTTAATTTTCGGATTTGGAGTGATCGCATCCCTCTGGCCTTTCCACAGTTGGTCGCCGATCGGCTATGCGGCGGCGCCCACGGCGGTCAGCATGCTTCACGCAGGCGTCTTAAAGAAACTTGGAATTTTTTTGATCATACGGCTCGTGATTACGCTTCTACCTGAGGGGGCCAAGTTCTGGCTTCCGTGGGTGGTTCTTCTCTCGATCGTCAACATCCTCTACGGCGCGTGGGCAGCCATGGCCCAAAAGGACATGAAATTTGTGATCGGTTTTGCGAGTGTCAGCCACATGGGTTATGCCTTCCTTGGGCTCGCTTGCTTGAATCACATCGGGCTTACGGGAACGGTTTTTTTTATGTTCGCCCACGGAATTATGGCCGCCCTCTGTTTTGCCTTGATTGGATTTATTTATGATCAAACTCATACACGCATGATTCCGGATTTAGGCGGGCTCGCCAAACAACTTCCGTTTATCACGATTTGCTTTGTGATGGCGGCCTTCGCCTCAAGCGGGCTTCCGGGATTCGCCAATTTCGTCTCGGAAATTTTAATTTTCTTCGGGGCTTGGGAACGTTACCCTTGGCAGACGATTCTGGCCATTTTCGGAATCGTGGTGACTGCCACGTACATGCTTCGAATGGTGAGAAGCGTCTTCTTCGGAGCGCCGAAGCCCGAATGGGCAAAACTCAAAGACGCAAAGAATTTTTTTGAGAAGCTTCCGTATGCCCTTTTAGTCGCAGTGCTTCTCATTTTCGGGTTCTGGCCTTCACCCCTTCTTAACATCATCCGTCCAACGACGGAGGCACTCATCATGCAATCTGTTATCCGATGACATAAAATGAACTCCTTGATTCTCTTCAGTCCTGAACTTGGACTTGGCGCTCTGATCCTTCTGCTTCTTTCCTTTGAACTTTTTACAAAGAAATTCCGCGCCCGATTGATTTCGATCGCCATTGGAGCAAGCTTCCTTCTGTTCATCCCGCTAATCGTTTTGTGGCCTTCTTCTGCCGAAGCACTTTACGGAGCGTTTTCCATCAACCCCCTTGCCCTCTTCCTAAAGGGAATTTTGCTTGCCGCCGGCATTTTGACTCTTTTCATCGCGCGCGAATACACCGAAACGCTCGGAAACCGTTCCAATGATTTCATCCTGCTGATTTT
>JACQQO010000058.1 GCA_016206955.1 Candidatus Omnitrophota bacterium | reverse complement strand
TTTTATTAAGATATTCCCGCAGATTAAATAGACTTTTTAAATATGATAAGAAAGTATACCTGAAATAATCTGCAAAATCAAACGAAGGAATAGTAAGAAAGGAAATTTATTTTACGAGGTAGAAATTAGCCTATCTCTTCTAAATTCAGACACTTAGGAGAATTTAGTGTTTGCGTCTCCGGAACGTGGCAGAAAAAATGTAAATCTAATGAGATTAAATCTTTGTATTTTCTTTTTCACATCCTCCAGCAAAAGATACACTAATGGAACTACAAATAACGTTAAAAAGGTAGAACTTAAAATACCCCCAATCATCGTAATAGCAAGCGGAGACCATAATTCGCTTGATTCGCCGCGATCAATTGCCATTGGTATAAATCCAATCACGGTTGACCCCGTGGTAACCAAAATGGGTCTCAAGCGATCTTGTGCCGCTTGAATTAAGCAATCAACCGTATTCGAAAATTTCGGTTTAAGGTGATTGATTCGGTCTACCAAAATAATCGAAGCATTCACCACATATCCGACGAGAATAAACATCCCGATAAATACTTGCTCGCTCAAGGGCTTGCGAGTAAAGGAAAGCGCAGCCCAGACTCCAACGGCACCCAAAGGCACGGCAATCATGATAATCAAAGGCTCTAAATAAGATTGGTAAAGACAAGCGATCACCATGTAGACCAAAACGATCGATAGAATCACTCCGATGGCAAGCTGCGATTTCCCTTTCATTAATTCCTCGTAACGTCCCCCAAAGCGCCAAAAATAATCCTTGGGCATTTTTAAATCTTTAAGTGCCGCTTTAATTCCTTCCGCGATGGTTTCAAGTGGCCGATGGACATCGCCCTTGACAAATACGTATCGGTATTTATCTTTTCGATCAATCGTCTGTGGCCCACGAGACGGGTAAATTCCGGCAATCTGTTTTAACGGAACTTGCGTGCCGTCCTTTGGAGAGACGAAATAAATATTCTGAAGGTCATCGATTTTCTGCCGGTAAATGGGTTGAAGCCGTGTGATCGTCTCAATTTCCTGCCCCTTTTGGATTTCATGAAATTTAGTCGGCCTCATGCCGCGGACTTGCGCATGAATCGAATCGGCAATATCGTTAACCGTAAGACCGTAAAAAGCGGCCCGGCCTTTGTCGACCACGACACTGTATTCCGGCCTTTTCCGAAGGTCCGTCATCACAAGATTCGTCAGGCCTTTAATCGAATTGATCTTCTGCGCCACTTCATGGGCCAATTTTTCTAGGGTATCGTTTTCCAATCCAAAAATATTGATCACCATTTTTTTGGCTTCTTCGCTGGCCGCCCCCTCATCCACGATTAAAGAATAGTCATCATGAATTTGTTTGATCAGTTCGTTTCCCTTTTCTTTGACTTCATTCATGATCATTTCTTTGGATATTTTTCTTTTCGCCCGAGGCTTGAGCCTAACGAAGAGTTTAAGGTCGTCTTTTTGGACGGTCGTTGAAACCATCTCAAGCTCCTTATATCCATTGAGGAGATTTTCTAGACGCTTTGCTACTTCATCATTGGCATCCAATTTAGCTCCCGCCAATGGAAAGACAACGATAGCAAATTCGTTTTCCTCGAGTTGGCTCGGAAGATCAATATGACGAATCATAAGACGCCAAATGGAAAACAGAAAGATTCCCACAACGATCAATAAAAAAAGATGACGGAAGCGGAGGCTTGAGCGCATAAAATTTCCATAGTTTAGCTTCGCACGGTCCAGGATCATTTTGGGTTGAGCTTCGTCTTTAGCTTGATTTTCAGATTGAAAGCTCAATTTACTTTTCGAAAGCAGCATTGGAACGAGCATAATCGCAACCACAAGCGACATCGTGAGAGCTGCCGACACGGTAAAAGCAAATCCTTGATAAATGATTTGAATTTCCTTATCGATAAAAATGACAGGCAAGAATACGCAAAGACTGGTCAACAAGGAAGCAAAGAGAGGAAGCCAAACCTCATCCGCGCCTTCGATCACAGCGGTATGATGCTCAAGGCCTTCTTCGCTTTTTTTAACTGAATTTTCAATGACCACAATCGCGCTATCCACCATAATTCCAATCGAAAGCGCAAGGCCGCTTAAAGTCATCACGTTAAGACTCAGCCCAAAAATCGCCATGAAAATAAAGGTGGTAACGAGCGCAATTGGAATCGTCGAAAGTACAATCAGCGATAAAATCCAGCGCCTGAGCGCCCAGTAAACAATCACGGCGACTAAAAAAACGCCGATCGACAGAGATTTCCAAACATCGCCGATCGCGCGCTTGATCAATTTGGCTTTGTCTGCAACGATCGGTGTTCTCACATTTCCCTTTTGTTCTTCGGTAAATCGATCGATGGCTCTTTTGAGCTTCTCCACTACCGCAATCGTATTGGCAAGCGAAGCTTTCTTTACATAGACCGAAACGTTTTGATCCAAGTTGAGTCGCGAGTAATCTTCCGGTTCGAGAAACGAATCTTTGACCGTAGCGATTTCTTTCAGCGGAATAATCGAACCGTGGCGCGTGGCCTTGACGCCCAAATTCCCGATTTCCTCCACGTTGGTGAAGGCGCCCATCGTCCGGAGCGCAAAATCATAAGATCCGCGTTCAAAGCTTCCCGCCAAAAGCGCGATATTGCTTGCACCGATAACATCCATCACACGCTCGATTGAAATGTTGTAGGCAAACATTTTGTCTCGATCAAGCTCTACCAAAATTTTCCGTTCCCGACCCCCATACACTTCCACGCTAGCCACACCGTCTACCCGATCCAGACGCGGTTTCAGATCCTGATCGACCAACTGACGAATCTCCTCCGGATTCAGCACGGTGCTTGTGACCGCAAAGATTAAAATGGCAGCGTCGGAATCTTGAAAGTTTGCGATGACTGGCTTTTCGATTTCTTCAGGAAGAATTCCTTTGACGCGTGAGAATTTTTCGCGCACCTCGAGTCCTGCAAACCTCATATCCGTCCCCGGCTCAAATTCGAGCGTCACACGGCTTTCAGCCTCACGCGAATTGGAATACATGTTTTTAACATAGCTTGTGGTGGCAACCGCTTCTTCGACTGGGCGCGTGATCATCCGTTCGACCTCAACCGGCGGAAGTCCCCCACGCGCTCGGATAATAATCGAAATAATCCCGCGGCTTGAACCTTGATAAAGTTCAGTGGGAAGCGTGTATAGAGAAACGAGGCCGATTAAAATCATTCCGGCGAAGATGACCCAAATCAAAACCGGACGCTGGACTGAAAAGCGAGGGACACTCATTCAGGCGCAGCTCCTTCTTCAAAACTGGGTTCAGTAAAGAAGCGCTCGATCACTCGACTGATAAGGATATAAAGCGAAGGAATCACGCAAAGCGTAAAAAAAGTGGCGCTTGAAAGTCCGCCAATCATGGCAATCGCAAGAGGCGCTTGAAGCTCAGCGCCTTCGCCAAGACCCAAGGCCAGTGGCGTTAGTCCTACCACAGTTGTCAAAGTGGACATCACAATGGGGCGAAAACGAATAAAGACAGATTCAATACAGGCATTCACTAATTCGGCTCCTTCGCGACGGGCTACATTAATGAAATCAATTAAGACAATGGCGTTGTTGACAACGGTACCGGCTAAAATCAAAATTCCCAAGAGGGAGATCACGCTTAGTGCTGTATGGGTGAACAAGAGAGCAACAGCGACGCCGATCAAGCCGAGGGGAACCGTAACCATGATAATGAGCGGATGAAGAAAGGATTCAAATTGCGCGGCCATAATCATGTAAATGAGAATGAGCGCAAGCGCAATGGCAAAGTTGATCCGACGGAAAGATTCGCGTACTTCCAGCGCTTTTCCTTTTAACTCAACGGTGTAGTCTTTAGGCAACTCCATTTTCCACAACCCTCTAGCAAGCTGAGACAGAACTTTCTTCTCCTTAACACCCTTTCCAATTGCGGC
>JACQQO010000059.1 GCA_016206955.1 Candidatus Omnitrophota bacterium | reverse complement strand
GTGTCTATCTTCCTCCCCCCTCGTGGGGGAGGATATATGACCATTCCTCAAATTTTTATCAACGGGAAGCAAGTAAGTTCCGACAAAGTTTTCAAATCCTCCTTCGCAGAAGATGAAATGTTCGTTTTTGAAAGTCTGAGAAGCTATGGCGGGGTCATTTTCCGGCTCGAAGAACATTTGGACCGGCTTTTTGATTCGGCGCGTACCATCGGCCTCGAGCTTCCAAAAACGCGTTCGGAAATTAAGAAAGAATTGGTTTCAAGCCTATCTTCCGATCCTCAGCAGGGCGCGTTCCTTCGGCTCGGCATCGATCGACAGAATAGTTACATCGTTATTTCGGAGCGCAAACGACCCGGATGGATTTATGAAAAGGGCATTGATTTAAAAACGGTAGTGACTCGCCGGAATTTCGCGAAAGCAGAACCAACGGAGCCAAAAACATCCGCCTTTTTTAATAATGTTCTGGCCATAATTGAAAAGTCAATTTCCCCTCACCCTAACCCTCTCCCTCAGGGAGAGGGAAGGGTGAGGGAGGATAAAATGTTTTTTGATGCAATTTTTCTCGATTCGAACGGTTATGTCACCGAAGGCACGATCTGGAATATTTTCATGGCAAAAGAGAGCAAACTGTTTACGCCCGGATGCGAGATCTTGAATGGAGTTACGCGGCAATTTGTGATAGAATGCGCTGAGAAAGAAAATCTCGCCACGCTCGAAGTTAATCTCACGCGTCATGATTTTTGGAATGCCGATGAGGCTTTTTTAACGAATACGTCAGGTGAAATCGTTCCGATCCATTCCTTGGATGGGCGAAGGATTGGAAACCAAATCCCTGGCAGGATGACAAAGAAATTGATGGTTCGGTTTCGCCAAGAGTTAGAGAAAGAGTTGAAACCATGAAGATCAAACGGGCGATTATCAGCGTTTCCGATAAAACGGATCTTATTCCGCTTGCGAAGGAACTGAAGCGGCTTCGAATTGGAATTTATTCAACCGGCGGAACGCTCACGCTTCTTAAGAAAAATAAAATTCCTGCGCATTCCATTTCTGAACTCACCGGTTTTCCTGAAATTTTAGATGGCCGCCTGAAAACACTTCATCCCAAAGTTCACGGTGGGTTGCTTTATCTTCGGTCTAATCAGCATCAAAGCCGTGAGGCGAAAGCACATGGCATTCTTCCGATTGATCTTGTGGTGGTAAATCTTTACCCTTTTCGCAAAACGATTCAGAAAGACGGCGTTTCCTTAAAAGATGCGGTTGAGCAAATTGATATCGGGGGCCCGACGATGCTTCGTTCATCGGCAAAGAATTTCGAATCGGTGGCTGTTGTTTCGGATCCAGGCGACTATTCGAAAGTGATCGAAGAACTTAAGAAAGAAAAGGGAAGTCTTTCGGTGGAGTTTAAAAGAGCGCTTGCTTTGAAGGCATTTCAACATACGGCAGCTTATGACTGTGAGATTAGCCGCTATTTGTCTCGGCAGTTCAATTCAGAAGAAGCTTTTCCGGCCATCTTCGACGCCGTATTTGAAAAGACGGCCAACCTTCGCTACGGTGAAAACCCTCATCAGCGCGCTGCACTTTACAGGCGCGTTGGGGCGCCATCCAAATTCAAGTTTGAACAATTTCATGGCAAGGAGCTTTCCTATAATAATATTCTCGATTTCGAAGCTGCCGTCGACATTTTGCGTGAATTTAAAGAGCCCGCTGCCTGTGTTGTGAAGCACAACAACCCTTCCGGCATTTCGGCTGATTCTAAGATTTCAGCCGCCATCGTCCAAGCCATTGAATGCGACCCTCTTTCGGCATTTGGAGGGATTGTGGGCCTCAATCAAACTTGCGATGAGCATTTGGCCCAGCTCATCTTTGAAAAACTTTCTTTTTTTGAACTCATCATTGCTCCTCATTTCACGGAAAAGGCCATTCAAATTTTGAAGGCGAGAAAAAATCTCAGGATTCTTCAAGTTGAAGGCCTCTATGACATTGAGTCCTTTGATCTTAGAGTCATTAAAACAGGGCTTTTGTTTCAAGATCGCGACCGGCCGATTTGGGAACATGAAAAGGAATTAAAGAAAAAATTAAAATGGGTCACGAAAAAGAGCTTAGAGCCGAGTGAAATTGCAGACCTTTTATTTGCTTGGAAGTGCGCCAAAGTTGCGCGTTCCAACGCGATTGTGCTTACGCAAGGGAAGAAAACCGTTGGCATCGGCTGCGGCCAAATGTCTCGTGTCGACAGCGTGAGGCTTGCGTGTATGAAAGCAGGAGATCGAACGCGTAATTCTTTTCTCGCAAGCGACGCTTTTTTTCCGATGGCGGATAATATTGAGGTGGCTTACGATCACGGCATTCGTGCCGTCATTCAGCCGGGAGGCTCTATCCGCGATCAAGAAGTGATTGATGCCTGCAACAACGCCGGAATCGCGATGGCCTTCACCGGCGAACGCCATTTCCGGCATTAATTTATTCCATGCAGTATTCCGCAGCAATTCGTTATCTCTACTCTTTTCTCAATTTTGAGCGTTTACCATTTGAGTACAAACGCCAGTTTAATCTCAAGCGGATGGAATATCTTACCAGCTGGTTTGACCATCCCGAATATTTATTTTCTTCTGTTTTGGTAGCCGGAACAAAAGGGAAAGGTTCAACCGCGAACTTCCTTTCCTCGATTGCGAGCGCGAACGGATATTCTACCGGCCTTTATACCTCTCCTCACTTAAGCGATCCCCGAGAGCGAATTCGGTTAAATGGCCGCGCCATTTCGAAAAATGACTTTGCGAGAGGGATGAGTCAAATTCGCAGCATCCTCGAAAAACGCAAAGAAGAAATCGCTTCTTACGGTCCCATTACTTTTTTTGAGATTTTTACGCTCCTTGCGTTCCTTTATTTTGCTACAAAGAAAGTAGACCTTGCCATTTTCGAAGTCGGAATGGGTGGAAGGCTCGATGCCACGAATGTGCTTCAACCTTTGGTTTCAGTGATCACGCCGATCAGTTTTGATCATGAGGAACATTTGGGAAAAACGCTCGCATTAATCGCGCGAGAGAAAGCGGCGATTATTAAGAAAAGAGGATACGTGATATCTGCCGCGCAGCCGCTTGAGGCAAAGCGCGCGATCCAATCTCAAATTAAAAAACAGAAAGCCAAAGCTTACGTTTTCGGATCTTTGTTTCGTACGGCGCACGAAAAAATGTCCCCGCGCGGAGGCTCGTTCGATTTCCGAATCGGAATCGGAGAATGGATCAATCTCAAGATCAAGCTTCTGGGACGTTTTCAAATTCAAAATGCCGCATTGGCACTTGCGACGGCAGGGATTTTAGAGAATCAATTTGGATTTACATTTAAGGAAAGGAAAATTCGAAGAGGGCTTGAGCGCGCATTTTGGCCCGGCCGGTTTGAAATTGTACGCCGTGGTGGGCGGATTTTTGTTTTGGACGGCGCTCACAACGGAGCTTCTATTAATGAAGTCTGTCAGACCCTTAAAACTTTATTTCCAAAAGCGGATTATCTCGTTATTCTTGGCACTTCGCGAGAAAAGAATTTGAAGCCGATTTTAGAGCCGTTATTATCTGTTGCTTCGAATGTTTTTGTAACCAAAAGTGGCAATTTAAGGGCTCAAGAACCCAAAGTTATTCTGGAAACCTTGAATGAATTGGGGTATAAAAAACCCACTTTTTGGACTGAAAATATCCGCGGAGCAATTAAGATAGTCAATCAAATGGAAAAGAAAAAAATCACGCTCATTACAGGTTCACTATTTTTAGTGGGAGAAGCCAGAGAGATTTTAGGATGCCCGAAATTCATTTAGAAGATACAATCGCAGCCATTTCTACGCCGCCCGGCGAAGGCGGAATTGGCGTCATTCGTTTAAGCGGCCCTCATGCAACTTCTATCGCAGATTGCATGTTTCGAAAAGAAAAGGCACGCTCCGCCGTCATTGCGAGTGAAGCCCTTCGACAAAAAACGCTCAGGGTGGTGAGCGAAGTCGAACCCACGAAGCAATCTCCAGGATGTCATTCCCACGAAAGTGGGAATCCAGAAATTCTGGATCCCCGCTTCCGCGGGGATGACAAAAGTCTTCAATACGCTAAATCGCATTTGGCGCAATTCGGTTACATTTACGATGATCAGAATCAAATCATTGATCAAGTGCTTGTCACTGTCTTTCGTCGGCCGAAATCATACACGGGAGAGGATGTGGTTGAAATCAGCGCGCATGGCGGATCGCTTATTTTGAGAAAAATTTTGGATCTTGCGCTTTCGCTCGGCGCCCGCCAGGCTGAGCCCGGCGAATTTACGCGCCGCGCTTTCTTGAACGGGCGCATGGATTTGGCACAAGCTGAAGCGGTTTTGGATTTGATCCGCGCGAAAACGGACCGATCACTTGAAATCGCTTTTCGCCAGCTTACCGGAAAACTTTCTGAAGAATTAAATTCAATCAAAAGCGAATTGATGGCGCTTTACGCTCATATCGAGGCTTACCTTGATTTTCCAGACGAGCATCTTGAAATTTATTCAAACGCTGAGTTCAAATCCCGCTTTCAAAACCTTTTGAATCGGATCAAACGTTTGACCAGTTCATTTTCAAAAGGCGAAATCTTGAGGGAAGGCGCTTGTGTTGTCCTCATTGGCCGCACGAATGTCGGAAAATCTTCGCTTTTGAATGCGCTTCTTGATCGAGATCGCGCTCTTGTTTCAGAAATTCCGGGCACTACGCGGGATATCTTGGAAGAATCGATTGAACTTGAAGGACTTTGGATCCGTTTGGTCGATACGGCGGGACTTTGGCGAAGCGAAGATCCTTTGGATCAAGCTGCCATGAGTAAAACGAAACATTACTTAGAGGAAGGAGACCTCTTTTTGTGGGTTTTGGATGCCTCAAGTGGATTTTTGGAGGAAGACAAGCAAGTTTTGACGGGTCTCCGTGGTAAAAAAGTTGTTCCAGTTGTCAATAAAATGGATATTCAAAATGGGAAAATGGATCTCGGCGAGCTTGAAAGACTTGCAGGCGCTACGGCCGTTCCTGTGTCGGCGAAAACTCGTGAAGGACTCGAAAATCTTGAGAAAAAAATTGTAAATTTAATTTTGGGCACAGAAGTTGCTGAAGAATCCGTCTTAATTACGCGGCTTCGTCATAGATGGGCGTTGGAAGCTTCGCTCGAATCGTTGGAAAAGAGTTTTCAAACATTCTTAAATATGGAATCGCTCGAATTCGTGGTTTTGGATCTCAAACAATCGCTGGATGCGCTGAAAGAATTGGTGGGCGAAATTTATAGCGAAGATCTTTTGGATGTTATTTTCAAAGAGTTCTGCATTGGAAAATAAAAAATAAAAAAAATTTATTTTTTTTCGTTGACACGCCTCTTCTTCTCGACTAAAATCCCACCGTATGTAAAAGAGGTCTCGGTTCTTTAGAAAGGTTTAATCCCTGTAAGAGACGAGAAAAAGTAGTCGCTCAAAAGTAAAAACGGGAATCATTCGGTTTTTTAATTTCATGATTCAAATCGCAAACGCAGCATAAGACGATGAGAGTGGCAGAAGTGCCACTCTTTTTTTGTCTTTAAGCTTCCCGTCTATTTTTGAGCGTAGTTTCAATCATTCATCCACCGATTCTCCATGCGGAGTAAAAACATGTTTGAGGCAAGTAAGTTCGTTTCATGTTTTTTCTTGCGCAAAAGAGAACCTCTCAAGTGGAGTCATCACAACAACAAAATTTAAGAACACGGCTTAAGTTCTAAATCGGGGTTAAGTCTTTCCCCAAGATGCCGATTTTATACTTGATGACACTAGATGTTGTACAAAGCGTCGCTTTGAGCTACAATATATATGGTCGGTACACATCTAGGGGTTAACTTCAGTTACCGTCTGAATTTAGTTAAAAATGGGGGGCCCCGCGATGGCAGTTAGGACGCAAAAAACGAAAATGCAGACGAAAACAGGAGCGCAATCAGAACCAAGAATAAGCCACACGCAGCGCGGCATTCATGTATCCCGCAAATTTACTCGTCCCGGCGTTCATCCATTTGATCAGCTCGAGTGGGTACGCCGTTCGTCCGTCATTACGAATCCGGATGGATCGGTGGTTTTTAAAATGGAAGATGCCGAAATTCCGTCTTCTTGGTCTCAGCTTGCGACGGACATTGTCGTTTCCAAATATTTCAGAAAAGCGGGTGTTCCCAAAACCGGTTCTGAAACCAGTGTGCGTCAAGTAGTCAAGCGCCTCGCTCACACGCTTCGCATGGCAGGTGAAGAGTTCGGAGGTTATTTTCAAACTGCCGAAGATGCAGAAGCTTTTGAAGCGGAGTTAACTCATCTCTTGGTCAATCAGAAAGTGGCCTTTAATTCTCCCGTTTGGTTTAACTGCGGCCTTTATCATGAATACGGGATTTCCGGAAGCGGTGGCAATTGGTATTGGAATCCCAAGACGGGCAAAATCGAACAAACCCCAGATTCTTATTCTCATCCTCAGTGTTCGGCCTGTTTCATTCAGTCGGTTCAAGACGATTTGATGTCGATTTTTGGATTAATTAAGTCCGAGGCTCGGCTGTTCAAATATGGTTCCGGCACCGGCACTAATTTTTCAAATCTTCGAGGCAAACAGGAAAAACTTTCGGGTGGCGGCACGTCTTCGGGGCTCATGTCTTTCCTTGAAGTTTTGGATCGGGGGGCTGGGGCCACGAAATCGGGTGGTACGACGCGCCGGGCGGCGAAAATGGTTGTACTGGACATGGACCATCCCGAAATCATGGATTTTATCAATTGGAAACTGAGAGAAGAGAAGAAAGCGCGCGCTTTAATTGCTCAAGGGTTTCCAGCCGACTTTAATGGAGAAGCCTATCGGACGGTATCGGGCCAAAATTCCAATAATTCGGTCCGGATTAATGATGATTTTATGAAGGCTTACCTAAATGACGGTGAGTGGCAGACCCGTTTCCGAACCACCGGGCAAATTTGCGAGACCTTTAAGGCCAAAGAGGTGATGGATCATATTTGCCAAGCTGCCTGGGCGTGCGCCGATCCTGGCGTTCAGTTTGATACTACCATTAATGATTGGCATACTTCCGCCAATACCGGCCGGATTAATGCCTCCAACCCGTGTTCGGAGTATATGTTTTTGGACGACACGGCATGCAATCTTGCTTCTGTCAATTTAATGAAGTTTCTGAATTCTGACGGCACTTTTGATGTGGAAGGGTATCGTCATGCTTGCCGGATTTTTATTTTGGCTCAGGAAATCATCGTGGATTTCGCGTCTTATCCCACCAAACCCATCGCCCAAAATAGTCATGACTTTAGGCCGCTGGGTTTGGGTTATGCCAATTTGGGAACGCTTCTCATGGTCAGCGGTATTCCGTACGATAGCGAAGAGGCCTTGGCCATCGGCGGAGCGCTCACAGCAATCATGACCGGCCATGGTTATCGGGTTTCGGCTGAAATTGCGCAATCGAAAGGCGTTTTCCCCGGCTACGCGAAAAATAGAGAACCGATGCTTCGCGTCATCGGCAAGCATCGCGATGCGGCTTATCAAATTAACAAAGACAAATGTCCGACGTCTCTTTTGAAAGCAGCGCAGGAAGATTGGGATGAAGCCCTTGCGTTTGGCAAGCGTTACGGTTACCGGAACGCGCAGGCAACCGTGATCGCGCCGACGGGAACGATCGGGCTTTTGATGGATTGCGATACCACCGGTGTGGAACCCGATTTTGCGCTCGTGAAATTTAAAAAACTGGCAGGCGGCGGATATTTTAAAATTGTGAATCAATCTGTTCCCGCGGCGCTCAGGAAACTGGGATACTCGGAAAGTGAAATCAAAGACATCATCGAATATGTGATGGGCACCGCTTCCTTAAAACATGCGCCGTGGATTAATGACAATGCCCTCCATACCAAAGGTTTTTCCAGCGAAGATATTGCCAAAGTGGAATCCAAACTTCCAAGCATGTTCGAATTGGCCCACGCCTTTGCGCCTTGGGTGTTGGGAGAAGAGCTGTTAAAACGCCTTGGATTTAAGCCGGAGGAATATCGGGCGCCTCAGTTTAATTTGCTTACCGCTCTTGGATTTTCACAGGCTGAAATTGAAGAAGCCAATCGTGTCGTGTG
Source organism: Candidatus Omnitrophota bacterium (assembly GCA_016206955.1). Classification (GTDB taxonomy): domain Bacteria; phylum Omnitrophota; class Omnitrophia; order Omnitrophales; family Danuiimicrobiaceae; genus 01-FULL-45-10b. The sequence continues at coordinate 510 of JACQQO010000059.1, read as the reverse complement.
CGGCACGATGACGATTGAAGGGGCTCCTCATCAGAAGCCGGAGCACCTTCCTGTTTTCGATTGCGCTAATAAGTGTGGCAAATACGGCGAGCGGTTTATTGCGCCGATGGCGCATGTTCGGATGATGGCCGCGGTTCAGCCTTTTATTTCCGGCGCGATTTCCAAGACCGTGAATTTGCCTAAGGAAGCCACGGTAGAAGAGATTCGCGATATTTATGTGGAAGGTTGGAAATTGGGCCTGAAGGCAATTGCCCTTTACCGGGATGGCTGCAAGGCTTCTCAGCCTTTAAATACCTCTTCTTCAGATTCTAAAACCGAGACCAAAGAGAAAGCTGTTGAGCAGCCGGTCTTAAGAAGGCGCCGACTCCCAAAAAAGCGCGCTGGATTTACACAGGAAGCCTCCGTGGGGGGCCACAAAGTGTATGTGAGGACCGGCGAATACGAAGATCAAACGCTCGGTGAAATTTTTATCGATATGCACAAGGAAGGCGCGGCGTTCCGGAGCATGAT
>JACQQO010000068.1 GCA_016206955.1 Candidatus Omnitrophota bacterium | reverse complement strand
GGGATTTCGGGGGAGCTGATCGGCACGTTTTTGGGCGCCGATGAAGATTATTATGTTCTTCAGGCAAATTCGACCAAATACTGGAGTTTCCAAGGCGGCAAACATGTGATTGAATGGCGAGTTCGTGCCGGATTTTCTGATGATCTCGGCTCGGAGCAAGTGCCGGTGTTTGACCGGTTTTACGCCGGCGGTTACGGGACCGTTCGAGGTTACAATTTTAAACGGGTGGGCCCGATCGAAGGTGGAAGTGCGATCGGCGGAACGTCGATGGTGATTGTCAATCTGGAGTATACCTTTGCTATCCCTTATCTTGAGAATTTTAAAGGCGCTCTGTTTGTAGACGTTGGTGATGTGGAACGCGACAGTTACAACATTGATTTCGGAGAATTTCGCGTCAGTATCGGACCCGGAATTAAGATTAATACCCCCGTTGGCCCGATCGCTTTTTATTATGGTTTGCCGATTGTGAATCGAGATACGGAAGATAAAAACGGCCGCTTTGAATTCAGCTTGAGCCGGAGTTTTTAAACATTCGACTGTTTTAAAGCAGTTTAAAAGTTGAGAAAGGAGTTTGTGATGATCAAGAGTGGAGCAAGGAAGTTCTGGTTGCCTTTGGGCTTGATAATTGTTTTTTTAATTGGCTTTTCCAAGTTTTCGTCCGCCGCAGCAAAGGAAAAGTTTGCGACCGTGGATATCGGAAAGATTTTTGATGAATATGAAAAAACAAAAAAACATGATCAGGAATTTCAGACGGAAGGCCGTCTTAAGCAGGAAGAGCGGGATGCGATTGTGCATGAAATCCGCCGTTTAAGGGACGAACAGGCGCTTTTGTCTGAAGATGCCCGGCGGGAAAAACAAGCTGCGATTGACGCTAAAATAAAGGAACTCGAAAATTTTGAGAGCGAAGTCAGCAAAACCTTAGGAGAAAAGCGCAATAAAGCCGTTCGGGAAGTGTTTCAAGATATTGAGAATGTGATGAACCAGTACGGGGAACGTAAAGGATACGACCTGATTTTCAATGATCGAGCACTCCTTTATAAGAACAAGCAATTTGATGTCACCCCAGATATCTTAAAAGAGTTGAACGATAATTATAGGAAAAAAAAGCGCTAAAAGATTAGATCTGATTTTCCGTTTAATTATATATGGAACCACAAAAAACGCTTCGTAAAGAAGTTGAATTTCGCGGCCGAGGGCTTCATACCGGCTCCGATACTGAAGTGATAGTGAAACCTGCGGAAGCAAATCGGGGTATCATCTTTGTTCATATCGACGGAGAAAGCCGAACGACATTTCCTGCAACGATAGAATCGATCTGTCTGGAAGAAGAACGGCAAACTTCACTTGGAAACGGAAGCGTCCGGATTCGCACGATTGAACATCTCATGGCGACGTTTCATGGGCTTGGAATCGATAATGCCGTGGTTGAAGTGAAGGGTGAGGAAATTCCGGGTTTCGACGGCAGCGCGAAATGTTTTGTTGAAAAAATTCTTGCAGCAGGCCTCGTATCACAGGTTGAGCCGCGCGAGTACTTATATGTGACTGAACCGATTTATCTAGATGAAGGGAAGCAATCTTTGGTTGTGCTTCCTTACCGGGAAGGATTAAAATTATCTTACTCACTCAGTTATCAGCATCGAGATTTGCATGATCAATTTTTTAGTTCCGTGGTGACGCCCGAGGTGTTTGAGCGGGAACTGGCGCCTGCGAGGACGTTTTGTCTCAAAGAAGAAGCCTTACTTTTACAGTCGCAAGGTTTTGGACAAGGCGCTGATTGGGAAAACACCCTTGTCTTTGAAAATGATTTGCCGATTAGAAATACGCTTCGCTTTCCGGATGAAGCATGCCGGCACAAAGTAACAGACCTTTTGGGAGATCTTTACCTAACCGGACGTCCCTTGAGGGCCCATCTTATTGCATGCCGAAGCGGTCATAAGCAGAATATGAAGCTCGTTGCCAAGTTGCTAGCCACCTTCAACCACAGTCAGCAAGGGAGTAAAGTTTCTATGCCGAAACAACAGCCAAATCGCGGGTCCCGAGAGCTTGATATCAATGAGATTCAAAAAATTATTCCCCATCGTTATCCTTTTCTTTTGATCGATCGAATTGTCGATCTCGTGCCTGGGGTAAAGGCAGTTGGAATCAAGAATGTGAGCATTAACGAATCTTATTTTCAAGGCCATTTTCCGGGCCACCCAGTGATGCCGGGCGTTTTAATTTTGGAAGCTTTGGCTCAAGTGGGCGGTGTCTTGATGCTGAGTCGTCCTGAAAATCGGGGAAAGCTGGCTTACTTTATGACGATTGAGGGAGTGAAGTTTCGCCAACCTGTTCATCCCGGGGATCAGCTTCGCCTGGAAGCGGAAGTGATTAAGATTCGCTCCAAAACAGGCCAATGCCGAGGGAAAGCCTACGTGGAAGATAAGCTCGTTTGTGAAGCGGAAGTTAAGTTTGCGTTGGTGGAGGCTGGTTCATGAGCGTCGAGACTCATAAGCCATTTATCCATCCCACCGCGATCGTCGATCCCGAAGCTGATTTGGGTGCCGGTGTGACGGTTGGTCCTTATTCGATCATTGAAGCAAACGTTTCCATCGGTGAGGGGACTGTGATCGGTGCGCGTGCGACCATTGAAGGGCATACCACCGTTGGCAAAGAAAATCAGATTTTTACCGGGGCAGTGATTGGCAGTGTTACACAGGATAAAAAATATCAAGGTGGCGTAACTTATCTTAGAATCGGTGATCGAAACAAAATTAGGGAATATGTGACCGTTAATCCTGGAACCGAAGATGGGTCCGAAACCGTAATCGGTGATGACAATTTGATCATGGCTTATGCTCATGTGGCTCACAATTGTGTGATTGGAAATAAGACGATCATCGCAAATGCCGGAACGTTGGCCGGCCATGTGGTTGTAGAAGATCGCGCTGTGATTGGAGGACTTTCCGGCGTTCATCAATTTGTCCGCATTGGATATTTGTCCATTATGGGAGGGAACTCAAAGGCAGTTCAGGATATTCCGCCTTATGTGATGGTGGATGGACATCCGGCAAAAGCCTATGGGCTTAATGTGGTCGGGATGGAACGAGCCGGTGTTTCTAAGGAAGAAAGACTCCTTTTAAAGCGTGCCTTCAAAATCATCTTTCGATACCGCCTTTCTACAAAAAACGCCATCCAGATTCTCAAAAACGAACTCCAAACTTCGCCTGCCGTCATACGGCTGATCAAGTTCCTCGAGAACTCCGAGCGCGGGATTTGTAACTGACTCAAATTAAAAGACTTGCAGCTATAGCCCTACGTAAGCCTCATTTTTCTTCTTCTACAATTTTGTATCTATGGTACAATTAACAAATTTGTAGACCTGCCTCGGGAGGCTTCTCTACTTGTCTTTATGAATCAAACACTCGGACTCATTACAGGAAACGGTTTTTTGCCCACCCTTGTCTTAAAGGAAGCAAAGCAGGCCGGCTATCGCGTCGCGCTTTGTGCCATCGAGGGAGAAACCGATCCTTTGGCAGCTCGGCAAACAGATCGGGTTTGTTGGATCCGCTTGGGCCAACTTGGAAAAATAATTAAATTCTTCAAAGCTGAAGGCGCTCGGCAAGCGATCATGGCCGGAAAAATTACAAAGACCAATTTATTTCGCGGCGATGTGAGACCCGATTTGGAAATGATAAAAGTCCTAGCGAAAGCTAAAAATCACTCGGACGATTCACTTCTCGGCGGAATTGCAGATCATTTGAAATCGCAGGGAATTGAAATTTTAAATTCAACCGCATTCTTAAGCGAGGAAGCGCTTCCCAAGAAAGGAATTCTCACCGCCCGTAAACCTACAAAAGCTGAACTTGATGATATTGAATTCGGCTGGAAGCTGGCTAAGGAGATGGGAAAGTTGGATATCGGACAGACGGTAGTCGTGAAAAATAAAGCGGTTTTAGCTATCGAAGCCATTGAAGGAACCGATGAAGCTATTCGCCGCGGCGGGGCCTTAGGGTCCGGTGATGTCGTTGTCGTAAAAGTGGCGAAACCGAATCAGGATATGCGTTTTGATGTTCCGACAATCGGATTAGCTACTTTGGAGGCTATGATTCAAGCAAGAGCGCGGGTTTTGGCTTTTGAAGCGGGCAAGACCATCGTTTTGGAACGAAAGCGCTTGGTTGAGAAAGCCAACGAGCACAAGATTGCAATTGTCGCGAAGGAGTAATTATTTCCATGAGCCCCTCTGATCCAAGACAGCAAGCGAAAGAGTTGTTCGCTCTGACTGAAATTTCGAAGGCCATTTCTTCATCTTTGGATTTAACGACCGTGATGCAGAATATTCTTAATCTTCTTCACGAAAACTTGAAAATGGATCGTGGGACGCTGACACTTCTGGACCGTCAAACCGGCGAGCTTTCCATTGAAGTGGCTTGCGGGCTTGATTTGGATGAAATCAGGCGCGGCCGTTACAAAATTGGCGAAGGAATTACCGGAAAAGTAGTCGCGGCGGGTGAGCCCATTGTCGTACCAAATGTAGGCAAAGAACCCCTCTTTTTAAACCGGACCCGATCCCGCGATTTAACCAAATCCAACATTGCATTTATCTGCGTTCCTATCAAATTAGAGGACAAAACCATCGGGGCGCTGAGTGTGGACCGGCTTTTTCGCGAAGACATTTCTTTTGATGAAGATGTGAAATTGCTTACGATCATCAGTTCCATGATTGCGCAGGCAGTTCGGATTCATGAGCTCGTCGAAAAAGAAAAAGAGTCGCTTACCTCAGAGAATATTCGGCTGAAAAGCGAACTGAAGAAAAAATTTCACCCGGTTAATATCGTCGGTGAAAGCAAGCGGATGATTGATGTGTATTCTTCCATTGATCTTGTTTCCACCACAAAAGCAACGGTGATGCTTCGCGGAGAAAGCGGTACGGGCAAGGAACTGGTGGCGAAGGCGATTCATTACCGGAGCGAGCGCGCGGACAAACCTTTCATCAAAGTTTCGTGTGCCGCGCTTCCTGAAACCCTTTTGGAAAGTGAACTTTTCGGATACGAAAAAGGAGCTTTTACGGGAGCCTCGGCCATGAAATGTGGCCGTTTTGAACTTGCCCATACGGGCACCCTTTTCTTGGATGAGATCGGAGATATTCCGCTTTCAACGCAGGTTAAACTTTTGCGTGTGTTGCAGGAAAAAGAGTTTGAAAGGCTTGGAGGGGTGGAAACGATTCATGTCGATATCAGGTTGATTGTAGCAACCAACAAGGATTTGGAGCGCGAAGTTCGAGAAGGTAAGTTCCGCGAAGATCTTTATTATCGGCTGAATGTGATTCCCGTTTTCCTTCCTCCCTTAAGAGAACGCAAAGAAGATTTGCCGCTTCTGGTTCAACATTTCTTGAGGAAAGCCAACGAGGAGAATGGCAAGCAAATTAAACGGGTATCAGATGAAGCTTGGGAATACCTCATGAATTATTCTTGGCCGGGCAATGTGAGAGAAGTGGAAAACGCCATTGAACGGGCTGTGGTGATGTGCAAAGAAGAGGTGGTCGGAAGGGAACATTTCCCATTCGATTTGCAAGCACATATCACAAAGCCAGCGGACGACGCTTTGGTAGCTCAAAATGACGGAGTTCAGAATCTGCCGCAGGCGATTGAAAATTTGGAAAAGCAACTTCTTTTGTCGGCCCTTAAGAAGTCGAGCGGCAATAAAAGGAAAGCTGCCAGACTGCTCGGGATTACGGAAAGAATTCTGGGATACAAGGTCAAGCAATATCGATTACTCTATATAAGGTGAGCGAAAACAAAAATGTAAGGGTTCTACAATTTTGTTTCAATTTTTGTCGCTCGTGTGTCGATAATAAAAGAATTAATTGTCCCGCCGGAAAAATCTCTCCTTATCAGCTTTTACAATTTCGGATTGGCATGCCAATTGCTGAAACTCCCCTACGGTAACCAACTTTTTACCGAAGGAGAAAATTATATGGATCCAAAAGTAATGGCAGATACGATCTGGGTTCTTGTCACGGCAATGCTTGTGTTTTTTATGAACGCAGGTTTTGGCTGTCTTGAAGCTGGTTTTGCGCGAAGCAAAAATTGCGTTAACATCCTTTCAAAAAATTTCATCGTCTTCGCCTGTTCGACAGTGGCTTTTTGGTTTATTGGCTGGGGGTTGATGTTCGGTGATGGCACGCCTTATTTCGGTTCACAAGGTCTTTTCATGTTACATGGGTTAGATAATAGCCCTGCTACTGGAGATGCCTATCAAGGTGTTTACGGCGCGATTAACTGGACGGGCGTTCCTTTGCTTGCCAAATTTTTCTTCCAGCTCGTATTTGCTGGTACCGCGGCGACAATCGTTTCAGGGGCCGTTGCCGAGCGAATTAAGTATCACTCATTCATTCTTTTTTCTTTTTTACTCGTTGGTTTGCTTTATCCCGTCACCGGCCATTGGATTTGGGGCGGCGGCTGGCTTGCGGGTCTCGGAATGTGGGATTTTGCAGGTTCAACAGTGGTTCATTCGGTGGGCGGGTGGGCTGCTTTAGCAGGTGCGTTGGTTTTAGGTCCTCGTTTCGGTAAGTATGGTCCCAATGGCAAAATCAATGCGATTCCGGGACATAACTTATCTTTGGCGACAATCGGTTGTTTTATCCTTTGGCTGGGTTGGTTTGGATTTAATCCGGGAAGCACGATGGGAGCAGATGCGGGACTCATTTCACATATCTGCGTGACAACAAATATGGCGGCAGCAACTGGAATTTTGGGCGCAACCTTGACGTCTTGGGTTTTGTTAAAAAAGCCGGATCTTGGCATGACCCTTAATGGTTGCCTGGCAGGCCTTGTGGCGATTACAGCTCCGTGTGCTTTTGTGAGCGTTGGGAGTTCCGCCATCATTGGATTGATC